>QNBT01000092.1 GCA_003644205.1 Planctomycetota bacterium
GACCACCACGCATTTTCCGTTTGGCGAACAATACCAAGATTGACTCGCTGCGTGTACATGTAATAAGACTCGCCGATCTGTCCGCTATCAATTAGCTTTTTCACATAATTCACGCCGGGATGATACAGCAGTAAATGGCCCACCATAAGCTTAAGTCCATTTTCCTTCGCCAGTTCTATCAACGCTCGCGAGTCGCCTGCCTTAAGTGTCAAAGGCTTTTCCACATAAGCGCTCTTGCCGGCTTCAAGAGCCCCCTTCGCCACCTCGAAATGACTTTGGGCCTCTGTCGCTACCACCACTGCATCGACCTCTGTATCGGCAAGTGCTTCATCAAGATTCGTCGTCGTTTTGATAAAAGGAAAATTTCTCTTCTGACGCAAAAGCAGTTCCTCATCCAAATCGCAAACGTACTTCAGTCTGCATCTGGCAGCGGTCGCAAAATTGCGAACCAGATTCTTGCCCCAGTAACCGGCTCCGACCACTGCAACATTCAAAAAATCCTTACTCATTACAACCTTCCTCTATTACGTCTGCTGTTTCCTATGCTCAACATACCACTGAATTGTCCTTTTCAAACCTTCATCGAAATCCATCTTCGCCTCAAAGCCGAACTCGACCTTTGCACGTAAAACATCGAGGCGTCGTCTCGGCTGACCGTCCGGCCTGGACTTGTCCCATCGAATTTGGCCGGTAAAACCCGTAAGCTTTGCGATTTTCTCAACCAATTCTTTTATCGTTATCTCAAATCCCGCACCAATGTTCACAGGCTCACCCTTATTATACTTTTCGGTCGCCAGCAAAATACCTTCCGCAGCATCGGCAACATAAATAAACTCGCGCGAAGCGGCGCCTGTGCCCCAACACTCGATGTAATCGGCGCCACATTGGACAGCATCAACGCATTTCTTTATAAGAGCCGGTATCACATGACTGCTTGCCGGGTCGAAATTATCGCCCGGGCCGTATAGATTCACCGGCAACAAAAATATCGAATTAAAGCCGTATTCAGCCCGGTAAGACTGAGATTGAACAAGCAGCATCTTCTTCGCCAGCCCGTACGGCGCATTCGTCTCCTCCGGGTACCCATTCCAGATATCATCCTCCTTAAACGGCACCGGCGTAAACTTCGGATATGCACAAACTGTCCCGATCGCTACAAACTTCTCGATTCCACGCAGTCTGCCCTGCTCAATAAGTTGAACACCCATCATTAAATTCTTATAAAAAAACTCACCCGGATGCTCTCGATTTGCACCTATCCCTCCAACGACCGCCGCCAAGTGAATCACAATGTCAGGTTTCATCCTGTCATACATGCGGATAATATCGTCCAATTTGGTCAGGTCATAGTCTTCTATTTTGGGCACTAAGATATTCTTGCAGCCGCGTTCCTTAAGTCCTTCGACAACATAGCCGCCTAAAAATCCCCCGCCGCCGGTTATAACAACTGTCCTGTCCGCAAAGAAACCGCTCATTGCTTCCGTTCTCCGTGCTCAGCGAGTATCTTTTCCTGCCGGGCCAACTCCATATCAGCATCGGTCATCATCCGCGCAAGCTTCTCGAACGTTACCTTTGGTTCCCATCCCAAAACTTCCCGAGCCTTGCTCGCGTCACCACACAGCAAATCAACCTCTGTCGGCCGGTAGTACTTTGGATCTATCTGGACATACTCTTTCCAGTCTAACCCAAGATAGCCGAACACCTCCTCTATAAATTCCCGAACCGAATGCGACCGGCCTGTAGCAATAACATAATCATCGCATCGTTCCTGCTGCAACATCAGCCACATCACCTCGACATAATCGCCTGTAAACCCCCAGTCACGCCTGGCCTCAAGATTGCCCAAATACAATTTGTCCTGCAACCCCAATTTGATTCGAGTCGCAGCCCGGGTAATCTTTCGTGTAACGAAAGTCTCACCTCGCCTCGGCGATTCATGATTGAACAAAATCCCGTTGCACGCAAACAGCCCGTAAGCCTCCCTGTAATTTACCGTCTGCCAGAAACTGTAAACCTTCGCACAGGCATAAGGACTTCTCGGATAAAACGGCGTCTTTTCCGTCTGAGGCGTCTCGACTACTTTGCCGTACATCTCACTGCTCGATGCCTGATAAAACCGCGGCGGCTTTTCCATCGTCCGAATCGCCTCAAGCAGCCTGAGAGTCCCGAGTGCATCGACGTCAGCGGTATATATCGGCATATCGAAACTGACACGAACATGACTTTGAGCACCAAGGTTATAAACCTCATCCGGCTTAATATCATTGATTACTTTCGCAAGGTCGCTCCCATCCGTAAGGTCACCGTACACCAGTTTAAGAGCCGTCGCCTCGTGTGGGTCCCTGTAAAGATGGTCTATCCTGCCGGTATGAAACGATGAACTCCGCCTGATAATACCCCACACCTCATAACCCTTTTCAAGCAAAAACTCCGCAAGATACGAACCATCCTGCCCCGTAATACCTGTTATCAATGCCTTTTTCATAACACTACCCAAATCTCGAAATTCAGTTTATTGACTGTCCCTGAACCAATCGACAAATCGCTCCAGACCCACCGTTATTTCCGTCTTCGGTTCATACCCAAGCCGTTCTTTCGCCTTGCTAACGTCAGCGTAAGTCTGCTTAACATCACCTGGTGGTACAGGCAAACGATTGATTCGGGCCTTTTTGCCAAGCGCCTTTTCAATCTCGCTTATCATAACGTCAAGCCGCACCGGCCTGGATTCGCCGAGATTATAAATCTCGTATCTCTCACATCTTTCCATCGCACCGACAACCCCGTCGATAATATCGTCAATATAGGTGAAGTCCCGCCGCATAGACCCGTCACCGAAAACAGGTATCGGCTCGTCCGCCTCAATCAGCTTACAAAACTTATGAATCGCAAGGTCCGGCCTTTGCCTCGGCCCATAGACCGTAAACAGCCTC
This sequence comes from Planctomycetota bacterium, assembly GCA_003644205.1. Classification (GTDB taxonomy): domain Bacteria; phylum Planctomycetota; class Phycisphaerae; order Sedimentisphaerales; family Anaerohalosphaeraceae; genus QNBT01. The sequence goes on from QNBT01000092.1 coordinate 2,931, forward strand.
AGACATACCATGTCGATACCGTAAAGATGGCTGTACGTATGGCAGATAAGTTCACCAGCCTTTTTCGTAGCCGCATAAGGAGATATCGGAAAATCAACATTGTCCGTCTCACTAAACGGCACCTTTTCATTGTTGCCATACACACTCGAACTCGACCCGAACACAAACTTTTTAACACCGAATTGCTTAGCCCCCTCAAGCAGCACCATCGTACCGTTTATATTAACATCCTGATAAGTCAACGGGTCTTTTATCGAGGGTCTCACCCCCGCCCTGTCCGCTAAGTGCACAATAATATCAATATCCCCGCCGGCTAAAACAGAACCAACTGCGTTTGCATCTCGAATATCCCCTTCGACCAGTTCAAATCTGTCGTTTTCGAGAAATCCGGCGATATTGGCCCGTTTAACGGCCGGGTCGTAAAAATCATCGAAGTTATCCAGTCCAACAACCGCCCAGCCGTCACTAATCAGCCGCTCACACAAGTGCGAGCCGATAAATCCAGCAGCCCCTGTAACTAACGTCTTCAGTTCTCATCCTTTCTGACTTCTGATCTCTGACTTCTGTTACGCCCTGCCGATGCTATAATACTCAATACCTTGTTTCCGCACATACACCGGGTCATACAAATTCCGACCGTCAAATATCACCGGCCGTTTAAGCTTGGATGCAATCAGTTCAAAATCCGGCGTCCTGAACTCCTGCCAGTCGGTGAATATTACAAGAGCGTCGGCTCCGTCGAGCACATCATAGCTGTGCTCGGCGATACCAATCTTGCCCTCAAACTCTTGAGCCGCCGCGGCCATCGCCTCCGGGTCATACGCCTTTATTTTCATTCCCGCGTCCAGAAACCTTCTAATGCATCGTATCGAAGGCGCCTCACGAATATCATCCGTCCGCGCCTTGAACGCCAAGCCCCACACCGCCAACGTTACATCACTTCTCTTTTGCCCGAAGTAATCCAGTACACGCCGGGCGAATCTGTCCTGCTGGGTGTAATTCGCCTGCTGCACCGCCTCAGCAATTGTCATCGGGCAATCCTCAACTCGGCCCATATACGCCAGAGCACGCACATCCTTCGGAAAGCAACTGCCGCCGTAACCAACACCGGGAAACAGAAACGCACTGCCAATCCGCGAATCACTCCCAACCCCCGCTCGGATTTTCTCTATATCGGCCCCAAACTTCTCACACAAGCCGCTCAATTCATTCATAAACGTAATTCGGGTCGCCAGCATCACGTTGGCCGCATACTTGGTCATCTCCGCACTGGCCGGGTCCATAAAGATTATCCTGCTGCTCCTGCGCATAAACGGAGCATGCAACTGCTTCATAATCTCCATCACCGCCGGATTCTCAGTCCCTATAATCACCCTGTCGGGCTTCAAAAAATCATCGACCGCCGAACCTTCCTTCAGAAACTCCGGATTGCTCACGTAATCGAAAGGTTGCTCTGTCTTACTTTTTATAACCTCGCTGACCTTCTCATAAGTCCCAACCGGCACCGTACTCTTTGTAACGATAATCCTGTATCCGTCCATCAAGGCGGCTATTTCGCCGGCCACACTGAGCACCGCCGATATATTCGCAGAGCCGTCTTCGGCACTGGGCGTACCAACTGCTAAAAATACAACCAGTGAATTATCAATGCCCTCTTTCAAATCCGTTGTAAAGCTCAATCGGCCGGCCTCTTCATTCCTCTTGACAATCTCGGCCAGCCCGGGCTCATAAATCGAGATAATACCTTTCTTGAGACCCTCGACCTTCTTCCTGTCTTTATCGACACAAACAACATGATTGCCACCATCAGCAAGGCACGCCGCCGCAACCAGTCCCACATAACCAATACCAACCACGCATACCTTCATTCTGCTAATCCCCGTCAAAACATATTCATATTTAATCCTGGGTTTGCCCCACGGTTTTTATTCTTCACTGATTCCCCTATTCACCTAATCAATTTCCAGGACCACCACCGATTTTGCCGGAAGGGTCGCTTCAAAACCATTACCTTTCAGCATCGCATCATTAAAAGCTTTGGGTTTCACAACATCAGGGTTATCGAACGTATTGTGCGAGTTTATAGCCGGCGCAGTTAGAACGGTTCCCGAAATACCGGTTACTTTGGCGCCTCGAATCTCACAAGAAAGCTTATCCGGCTTATTTGGATTAAGGTTGCAAATCGATAAATGAATCTTGCCGGACCAGTCCCTCGACGCTGAAACATCGAGAGCCGGAATCTCATCCCCTTCAAACTTATACTCGCCACACTCAAGGTCGGCAGGTAACAGTTTCGCATCCTGATGAACCTTATACATATCAAAAACGTGATAAGTCGGCGTCAAAATCATCTTCGGCCCATCCGTCAATATCATCGCCTGCAGCACATTCACCGTCTGGGCGATATTAGCCATCTTAACACGCCCGCAGTGCCGATTGAAAATGTTGAGCGTAACACCTGCAACAAGTGCATCTCTCAAACTGTTTTGTTGATAAAGAAACGCCGGATTCGTCCCCGGCTCAACATTGTGCCATGCCCCCCACTCGTCCACGATCAATGCCACCTTTTTTTTCGGGTCATATTTATCCATGATGACCGAGTGCCTCCTCAAATGCTCGTCCATCCGCAGCGCGCGTCTGAGCTGGGCGAACCAGTCCACCTCGCCGAACTTGGTTGCCGAACGGCTTTTCTCGCCTGAGCCGCAGTAGTAGTGCAAACTAAGCCCCTGCATCATCCGAACAGGAACCTTCTCCATCAGAACCTCGGTCCACCGAAGATTGTCGGCGTACGCCCCACACGCCACCTTAAAGGGTTTATTGCCCGAGTACTTGCGAACATACGTCTGAAAACGCCGATACAGGTCTGCATAGTACTCCGGCCGCATATTACCCCCACACCCCCAGTTCTCATTGCCGACGCCCCAGTATTTTACCTTCCAGGGTTCATCACGTCCGTTCTCGCGGCGGAGGTCAGCCATTGGGCTTTTGCCGTCGAAGGTTACATACTCCACCCAATCGCTCAACTCCTCAACCGTACCGCTTCCAACATTGCCACAAATACTGGGCTCGCACCCGATTTGCTCACAGAGGTCCAGGAATTCATGTGTTCCAAAATGATTGTTTTCTGTAACACCACCCCAATGCGTGTTAATCATGCTCGGTCTCTGCTCGCGCGGCCCGATGCCGTCCTTCCAGTGGTACTCATCCGCAAAGCACCCGCCCGGCCAGCGAAGAACCGGAACCTTGATTTTTTTCAAGGCCTGCACGACGTCATTACGAATGCCGCGCGTATTCGGAATCTCACTGTCTTCGCCGACCCAGTAACCTTCATAGATACACCTGCCAAGGTGCTCCGAAAAATGTCCATAGATGTTCTTGCTGATTTTTGCCTTGCCTAAGTCGGCGTTAATAACCAGCTTCGCCGCCTGCAGCGATTCTCTCGCAGTCAACAACACGCCGCATAAGATAACTACGATTCCAATTCTGCCGGTCTTCATTCGTTTATCTCCTTAAAATAATCGATAATAATCTCTAATGTCCGCTCGAGATTCACTTTCGGTTCATAACCAATCTGTTCGCGAATCCTTTCCAGGCTCGGCACACGCCTTAACATATCATCGATCTCTTTTCCGTAGGCCTGTTTGTAAGGAACGAAGCGTTTTTCACTCCTGCTGCCGGTCTTCGCTATCACTAAATCAGCCAAGCCTTCTATTGTTATATCTTCATCGGAGCCGATATTATAACCCCTCCCTGCCGCCTTGTCATCACTTATAAGCCCGATTAACCCGTCGGCCACATCCCCCACGTATGCGAAGCACCGACTCTGCCGACCGTCTCCGTAAATCAAAACCGGCTCATTCTTCAACGCCCACTGTATAAATCGCGGCACTACCATACCATATTGCCCCACCTGCCTGGGCCCAATCGTGTTGAATATCCTTGCTATCACCACATCAAGACCAAACTGGTCGTGGTAGGCAAACGCCAAAAATTCGTCTATCGCCTTGCTGCACGCATAAGACCACCGCGAAAATCGCGTACTGCCCCAAAGCGTATCGTCGTCTTCAAGGAAAGGAACCCGCTCATTCTTGCCGTAAACCTCACTTGTCGAAGCTAACAGCACCCTCTTCTTAAATCTGTTGGCAATTTCTAAAACCACCTCCGTGCCGTGAATATTCGTCTCGATAGTATGCACAGGCCTATCTACAATAAGTTGCACCCCAACCGCCGCGGCCAAATGAAATATCACATCACATTCGGACGCCAGTTCCTCCATTACTTGCGCATCCCGCACGCTGCCTTCAATAAACCTGAAGTGCTGATTATCAAGAATTTGCTTGATGTTCGATAATCTGCCGGTACTGAGGTCATCGATTACAGTCACATCCCAGCCCATTTCCAACAGCCGCCCACACAAGTGAGACCCGATAAAGCCCGCGCCACCCGTTACAAGTGCTTTCAACTTCCTTCTTCCTCGATTTTAACAGTCAACCAACCTTTATATTATTGACAGTTTCAACCCCGCGTAAAACGCGGGGCTAAATATAAATGTAGGGTGCGATACATCGCACCACTCCCCTTTCTTCTGTCTTCTTACTCCTGATAAGTACAATACGTCCTTTCGTTCTCCCAGACGGTAACCTTAGAAAGCTCACCTGCGCCGAATTTGCCCGCAAGCCGCTCCCACGCAAACGC
>QNBT01000093.1 GCA_003644205.1 Planctomycetota bacterium
AATATTGACCCTGAAAACGTTCAGATGAAGTGGGCTATCGATTTTTGTGCGCAGGCACTTCGTAATATCACCATCGGTAAAGGTGGCAAGATGGACGGCTTTGAAATGGAATCTGGCTTTCAGATTACCGTTTCGAGTGAGATTATGGCGATTCTTGCAATTGCCAGGGACCTGAAGGATTTGCGTGAGCGCATGGGAAAAATAGTGGTGGCCTACGACAAGAGCGGCAAAGAAGTTACAACTGCCGACCTTGAAGTTGACGGTGCGATGACGGCCTGGATGGTAGAGACCTTAAATCCGACCTTGATGCAGAGTATAGAAGGCCAGCCGGTGTTTGTTCATGCGGGGCCGTTTGCCAATATCGCCATCGGCCAAAGCTCTATTATTGCTGACCGTATCGGCACGAAATTGTCCGACTATCATGTTACCGAAAGCGGATTCGGCGCCGATATAGGGTTCGAGAAGTTCTGGAACCTCAAGTGTCGCATGTCGGGCTTAAAGCCAAATGCCGTTGTTGTTGTTGCGACTATACGGGCACTAAAAATGCACGGTGGTGGACCGACTGTCAAACCCGGAATGCCTTTGGACGAAGTCTATACGAAGGAAAAGCTTGAATTAGTTGAAAAGGGCTGCGAGAACCTGGTAGCTCATATCGAAACCGTCAAAAAAAGCGGCGTAAAACCTGTTGTGTGTGTCAACAGTTTCCACCTGGACACGCCGGCTGAGATTGAACTGGTTCGCAAGATTGCCGAGGAGAACGGCGCGCTTGCCGCTGTTTCGTCGCACTGGCTCAATGGCGGCGAAGGGGCCGTAGAGTTGGCTGAGGCTGTTATTCAGGCCTGCGAGGAAGAGAACGATTTTAAGTTTCTCTACGACCTGAAAACACCTTTGAGAAAGCGGATTGAATTGATTGCCAAGGAGGTCTATGGCTCCAGCGGTGTAGCCTATACCGATACCGCACTGGAAAAGGCCAAGGCGCATGAGGCCGACCCCATATCGGAGACATTAGGAACCTGTATGGTCAAGACGCATTTGAGTCTGTCGCATGACCCCGACCTTAAAGGCCGACCGAAAGGGTGGGAATTGCCAATCAACGATATACTCGTGTACAAGGGAGCCGGCTTTATCGTGCCCTTAGCAGGAGGCATTAAGCTGCTGCCGGGAACCGGTTCAAATCCCGCTTATCGCAAGATTGACGTTGATGTGAACACAGGGAAAGTTCAGGGATTGTTCTAATTGTTGATTTGTTGGTAATAAAAGTACAAAGAAACCCCGTCCGGCGGGCGGGGCTAAATAGGGATGTAGTGATATACGTTACCGAGACGTAGAAAGGAAAGATATGGCGACAAAAGAGTACCCGGTGGTGTGGCTGCAGGGGGCAGGGTGTACGGGTTGCTCGGTATCGGTTTTGAATGCGGTCAGTCCGAGGATCCAGAACCTGTTGTTAGATGAGGTTGTGCCGGGGCACCAGCTTAATCTGCTGTTCCACGCTACGATAATGGCCGGCGAGGGAGAAGCAGTCATCGAGGTCTTAAAGGACACCGAAACGAATAGAAAAGGCGGCTATATATTAGTCGTGGAAGGAGCGATTCCAACGGCCGAGGACGGACTTTACGGCAGCATCGGCGAAAGAGGAGGCAGGCACCTTACTATCGAACAAAGCGTGGCCCAGCTCGGGGCAAATGCGCTCGTAACGATTGCGCTTGGCACGTGCGCAGCTTACGGCGGTATTCCGGCGGCAAAGCCTAATCCGACCAGTTGTAAAGGAGTGAAAGAGGTGTTCGACGAAAAGGGCATCGATACCACGGTGGTGAATCTGCCCGGCTGTCCGGTTCACCCGGAGTGGTTCACGGGGACGGCGTCGATGGTCATGTTTTCGGGATTAGGTGCGGTCGAATTGGATAATATTTGCCGGCCAACGCTTTTCTACGGGCAGTTGATTCACGAGAACTGTCCGAGACGGGCGGATTTTGACAAGGGTAAATTCGCCGAGAAGTTAGGCGACGAAGGGTGTCTTTACAAGTTGGGCTGCAAAGGACATTACACCAACGCGGATTGTGCCATAAGGCAATGGAACAACGGCGTGAGCTGGTGCATCAAGGCAGGTTCGCCGTGTCTGGGATGCGTTGAGCCGGAATTTCCGGACGGCACGTCACCGATTTATGAAATAGTTACTTATGAGTACCTCAAATGAGTAAGACGATAAAGATCGACCCGATAACGAGAATAGAAGGCCATTTGGCCATTGAGGCGGTTGTTGACGATGGTGTAGTCAAAGAGGCCAAAAGCGCCGGGACGCTTTTTCGAGGTTTCGAGATAATCCTTCAGGACAGGGACCCTCGCGATGCCAACCGACTCACGCAACGAATATGCGGAGTCTGTCCTACTTCTCACGCTACGGCGTCGGCTTTGTGCATCGATGATGCGTTCGGACTTACGGATAAGATTCCGGACAATGCAAAGCTGATTCGTGCCCTTGTCTTAGGTTCAAATTTCCTGCAGTCACATATTCTGCATTTTTATCACCTTGCAGCGCTTGATTATGTTGATGCGGTGGGTGCGCTCGGCCCGTTGTCACCCTTTGTGCCCCGCTATGAAGGTGATTATCGCATATCAGGTGAGGCAAATGCCGAGTTGGTGAACCATTACGTGCGGGCGCTGGACATGCGGCGCAAGTGTCAGGAGATGCTGTCGATTTTCGGCGGCAAGATGCCGCACAGCGTGGGGATTGTTCCCGGCGGTGTTACCGAAAGGCCCGCCGAAGATAAGGTTACTAATTTTCTTTGGCGACTGAACGAGATACGAGATTTCGTTGACAACGTGTACATTACGGATGTGATAGCCGTAGCCCAAACGTATGACGACTACTTCGGTATCGGCAAAGGTTGTGGGAAAGTGCTTACTTACGGTGGATTTGACTTGCCGGCGGGCAGGTTTTTTAAGGCGGGAGTTGTTTCGCAGGACCTGAAGCTCGAACCTTTTGCCGGAGAAAATATAACCGAGGACCTGAAGCACTCGTGGTATGCGGATTCCGGCTCAGGACTGAATCCGGCCGAGGGGCAGACCGAGCCGCAACTCGGTAAGAAGCAGGCTTATTCATTCATAAAGTCTCCCCGCTATAAAGGCGAGGTATTTGAACTTGGACCTCTGGCGCGGATGGTGAGCAATTATGTTCAGGGAGATGCTAAGGTAAAAGAAATGATTGACCCACTTCTGGCGCAGTTTGGTGCAGGGCCTGAGGCGCTGTTTTCTGTTCTCGGTCGGCACGCGGCAAGGGCTTTGGAGGCGAAACTGGTTGCAGATGCGATGGTTGACTGGTTATGCGCATTGAAGCCGGATAAGCCGATTATCGTTGCCAATGAGATACCCGCCGAAGGCGTAGGTGCAGGCTTAACGGAGGCCCCGCGTGGTTCGTTAGGACACTGGATGACTATAAAGGACAAGAAAATCGAGCGATACCAGGTCATTACGCCTACGGCCTGGAATGCATCGCCGAAAGATGGTAAGGGCCAGCCGGGAGCGGTCGAGCAGGCGCTGATGGGTACGAAAGTCAAAGACAGGGACAATCCCTTTGAACTAGTGCGAATCGTTCGAGCGTTTGACCCTTGTCTTGCGTGCTCTGTCCATCTGCTTGATGCAAAGAAAAATGCTTTAGGAGTCTTCAAGGTTGTTTGATGTGTCGTTAGAGACAGAAGCCGGCCCGGCAATTGGCGCTGAGGATAGCTTTGCCCGAAAGTTGCGGGTATTAGTGGTGGGCGTCGGCAATATCCTCCTAAAGGATGAAGGTGTTGGTGTGCATGTAGTAAGGAAGCTTGGGGAGCTGGCATTGCCGAATGATGTTGAGGTTGTCGATGGTGGAACCGCGGGTCTGGATATTCTTCTGTTGTATGAGGACGTGGAGAGGCTGATAGTGATTGATGCGACCAGGGCCGGCAATAAGGCGGGGACCATCTACAAGGCGCATCTTATGGGCGGTGAAATGGAAAAGCTGACACAGTTATTCGGCCAAAAGGCAGAGTCGAAAATCAGCCTGCATCAAATTGGTCTGATTGAAGGGCTGGCTGCTGCTGAGAAGCTGAATTGCGAGCCAAAGGAGATTGTGATAATTGGTGTTGAACCAGGCGAGTGGGACTGCGGTCTGGAGTTAACCGGACCGGTGGCCCGAAGTATCCCGGAAGTTGTTAAAAAAGTATTAGAGGAAACTGGAAATGTTATACACAGAGAACAAGCCGATAGATGCGATTTTAGCCAGCCTCGGCGACGAGAAGACTATCTTCCTGTTAGCCTGCGACGGTTGCGCGGACGTTTGCGAAACGGGGGGCGAAAAGTCGCTTTTGGAAATGAAAGGCGAGTTGGAAAAAGCAGGCAAGAGCATCAGCGGGACGACCTTGGTGGATTTTCTGTGCAACAAGATTCTTGTTGCGACCAGATTAGCCAGAGAGGCTGAAGGTCTGAAAAAGGCGGATTCGGTCCTGGCGCTGACGTGCGGGATAGGCGTCCAGGCGGTGGCGAAGGTGGTTGATAAGGTCGTGCACCCCGCGGCGAATACGGTGTCTCTTGGAGGCCTGCATGGGCTTTGGCCGGCTGAGGAATTGTGCCAAGCGTGTGGCGAGTGTGTGCTGGATTATACCGGTGGCATTTGCCCCATCGCGTTTTGCGCCAAGCATTTGCTTAACGGGCCCTGCGGAGGCTCCCAGGACGGCAAGTGCGAAGTCGATAAAGATACAGACTGCGCGTGGCAGTTGATTTGTGACAGGCTCAAAAGCCTGGGCAAACTGGACAGCCTTGCCAGAATAATAGAAGCGAAAAACTGGCAGCAAAGTGCAAGTTTAGAACAACGAAAAATCAAATTTACAAAGGCGATGTTATGAAATCAGGAAGCAGGCTTGAAAAGGTTCTTACAGCAGGTGATTTTGCGGTAACTTGTGAACTTGGGCCGCCGCAGAGCAGTAATCCGGAAGCAATCAAAAAGAAGGCCGAGTATTGCCTTGGAAAAGTTGACGGCGTCAATATTACCGACAACCAGACCGCAATTGTGAGGATGTCGAGCATGGGGGCCGGTGTGCTCGCCATGTCATGTGGGCTGGAGCCGATTATGCAAATGGTCTGCCGGGACAGGAACAGAATTGCGATGCAAAGCGACATCTTAGGAGCGGCAGGACTCGGAATCAAGAACATCCTGTGCCTGTCGGGCGACCATCAGAAATTCGGCAACCATCCGGAGTCAAAGAACGTTTTCGACATAGACTCAATGCAACTAATTGCGATGGTCAAGAGGATGAGAGACGAAAAACAGTTCCTTTCGGGCGACCCGATAAAAGACCACGAGCCGAAATTATTCATAGGCGCCGTCGCCAATCCCTTCGCGGACCCGTTTGAGTTCAGGGTGATGCGTCTTGCCAAGAAGATTGAAGCAGGTGCAGATTTTATTCAGACGCAGTGCATTTTCGACATAGACAGATTCGGCAAGTGGATGAAGCTGGTTACCGAGGCTGGTCTTCACAAGAAAGTACACATACTGGCAGGGCTTACACCTGTGCGGTCGCACAGGGCGCTTCAGTATATGAAAAACGAAGTGGCTGGGATGAGCATACCGGATGAGCTTATCAAAAGGATGGAAACCGCAAAAGAGCCTAAGGAAGAAGGCGTGAAAATTTGCCTTGAGATGATAGAAAAAGTGAAGAATATGGAGGGAGTGGCGGGTATTCATCTTATGCCGATAGGCTGGGAGAGCATTACGCCGGTCATACTGGAACGAGCGGGCCTGCTGCCCCGTCCGGAAGTCTAAACCTAAATCGGCGCAGATGGCCGCTCGTCGGCTCCTCCGCATCACGTTAGCAACTCTAAAGGAGATGCTTGCCGATGGAGAAAGTGGTTTTTTTGCTGCAAGCACGGGGATGGGTCGATATAATTCGGTCGAGCTTGAGGAGCAAGCGAATGGAAAAGTTCAGAACGGAAGCATATCAAAATCTGGTCAAAGACGTCGGGTGCGTTACTAAGGAGAATTTATTTTTGTTTTTAGGCAAGGTTCAAGAAGCGTTCGGATATGTTCCACGTGAAGTGGTCCAGGACGTTGCGGCAAAGACAGGTTTTTCTGAGACTCGAATTTACGGCGCTCTAACATCATACAGAGACTTCAAGTTGCGGTTGGAGGACGACTGCTGACATGAAGGAGACAAAGCTTCTAACTCGTCGAGTGGGTAAGTATGATCCGCTCGACCTGAGCGGATACAAGGCTGATGGAGGCTTGGTGGCCCTTAAGCGAGCCCTGTCAACGGGGTTTGAGTCGTTGATCGAGGAGATTAGACGCTCAGGTTTGGTCGGTCGGGGCGGCGCCGGATTCCCAACAGGTGCAAAGTGGGCAATGGCTGCTGCTGAAGAACAAGGGCCGAAATACTTCATTTGCAATGCAGAGGAGGGTGAGTTGGGGACATTCAAGGATAAGGTCTTACTTGAGGGCGACCCTTGGATGGTTCTTGAAGGAATCTTGATTGCAGCCTTTGTAATTGGGGCTGAACAGAGTTATATCTACATAAGTAGTGAGTATGAAAAGAGTATCGAGTTGTGGGAGAAGCTTGTTGTCGAGGCCGGAAGAGCCGGACTTTTGGGGGACGGCATCTTAGGTTCAAAGTTTTCAGTTGATCTTCAGGTAGTCAAGGGCAAGGGCCTTTATATAACGGGCGAGGAGTTTGCTCTCATTTCTTCGCTTGAGGCACGCCGGGCCGCGGGCCGGTTGAAACCCCCATATCCGACGGAAAAGGGCCTGTTTGGGAGACCTACGGTTGTAAACAACATCGAAACGATTGCAAACGTGCCGGTGATTCTTGCAAACGGTGTGGAAGCATATCGCAGGTTCGGTGTTGAGGATGAGCCAGGAACAAGGCTTTTTTCACTATCGGGGGACGTCAAGAAGACTGGTGTGTATGAGCTTGAGATAGGTTCAGGAACGCTTGCCGAGTTCATCAATGAATTCAGCGGGGGGACAGCGAACGGTCGGGGTATAAAGGCAGTTCAGCCAGGTGGAGGCACAAGCGCGCTTCTGGCCGGGACTTCCCTGGGATGCACACTCACCACCCAAGCTATTCGACTGGCCGGCAGTGAAATTGGAACCGCTGGCGTTATGGTTTACGAAGATGGCCGCAGCACGCTTGATATTGTCAGGGGATTAATGCAGTTCTACGGCTCAGAATCCTGTGGGCGCTGCGCGCCGTGCCGAATAGGAGTTGTGCGAATGAGGGACATTGTCGAAAGACTGTCTCAAGGCGAGGGAACAACTGAGGACTTGGAGCAATTACGCCAAATTGGTAAGACATGCGTAGCAGTGTCCACTTGCGGCATGGGACAGGCTTTCCCGATTCCGGTACTCTCGGCATTGGAGCTTTTCCCGCATGATTTCGAGGCAGCTATCCATCATGTGTCGGCATAGGAATCTGACTACAGGACAATCTATGAATGAAAGAAGTTAGCCTGACAATTGACGGCATTGAAGTAACAGTCGCCGAAGGAACAAC
>QNBT01000094.1 GCA_003644205.1 Planctomycetota bacterium
CAGATATTATATCTTTTGGTTGTAGAATGGTTGTAGTCTAAAAATGGTTCTTATAGCATAGGGTCAAACTTGTAGCCGACTTCACGGAGAGTGTGGATAAAAGCCGGATTGTGTGGTTCAGGTTCGATTTTGTTTCGCAAAGTGGTTACAAAGCGGTCAACACTTCGATGGCCGGAAAAGGTGTTATAGCCCCAAACCACATTTAATATTTCATCACGGGTCAGGGCCTTGCCTTGTTTCTTTAAGAAAAACTCAAGTAGATTAAACTCTTTAGGAGAGAGTTTGATTTCCTCACCTTTTTTTAAGAGCCTGCGAGCGGAAATGTCAAATACGAAATCGGCAAATTCATATGTGTCCTTTTCTCCCTGTTTCCTTCGCCGTAGAAATGCCACCACCCTCGCCAACAATTCTTTTATACTAAATGGTTTTGTAACATAATCGTCAGCCCCTAAGTTCAGCCCCAGAACAATATCCGATTCTTCACCTTTAGCAGTCAGCATGATTATCGGCATATCGAGTTTTTCTTTACGAATAAGGCGACAGATTTCATAGCCGTTGATTTTCGGCAACATTATATCGAGGATAATTAAATCAGCCTTTGTGTCGAGAGCGGCATTTAGACCGGCTTCGCCATCAACAGCGGTTATTACATGATAGCCGGCGTACTCAAAGTTGTCCTTCAGACCCCGCAGCATCGTTGAATCATCTTCGATGACTAAGACTGTTTCCATCTTACTTTTCTACTTTCTCGCCGACTCTTTTAATCCATGCCTCGTCATCATCCTCACGAAGTCCTATGAGGATTTTATCATAACTATCTTCTATGTTAATAATTAAATAATTTCTCTTACCCTTGGTGATGCACCGAAGCCGGCCGTTCTTTTCGCACAGGCCGGTTTCGGGATGGGAAGGTGCCTTCGGTTGTTTTGGAGTTGTCGGGCTTTTTGAACTGGTTTTGGGTGGTTTAATGATATTGCAAAAGAAAGCCAGTATATTTCGGCCGAGCTTAGACTTTGTATTCAATCCGTCATTTACCAGTCCAAGTCTCATGATGACGTCTCCTCCGCCCGGATCTTCCGCCGGGTTGCACGAGGCAGAGTAACCGTGAACGTACTGCCTTTGTCAGGCTGGCTGTCAACGATGACCGAGCCTTTGTGGGCGTCGACAATGAATTTAACGATAGACAGGCCAAGGCCTGCGCCTTCGGCCTGACGGGAAAGAGAGCTGTCCGCCTGGTAGAATCTATCAAATATTTTTTTCATCTGTCTGTGTGTCATTCCTATGCCGTTGTCCTTAACTGAAAAACAAATAAAATCCTCTTCGCCGAAAACTCTTAACTGGATTTGCTTGTCATCATAAGAGTATTTGTATGCGTTATCCAGCAGGTTCACCAGGACTGTAACCATAGCATCCTTATCTGCCATAATAGACGCTAAATTATCAGCAATCGTTACAGTAAATTTGCAATTTTTCTCATTAAATTTGGTCTGCACCGCTTCAGCGGCAGCTTTTGCAATTTCAGCAGGATCAGTTCTCACAATATCAAAGGCCTGCTTGTTGCGTTCCATTCGGGAGAATGTAAGGAAGTTATCTATCAGGCGGCTTAGCCTGAGGTTTTCCTTTGAGATTAGCTGAAGATATTCAGTTGCCTGCTGTTGATCATTGTAGTTACCTTCGAGCAGTGTATCAACCAAAACCCGCATCGATGATAGCGGCGTTTTTAGTTCGTGCGTGACAGTAGCTATAAAATCATTCTTTAGCCGGTTGAGTTTTATCTGTTTGCCGATTACCTGTGTGGCCATTGCCCCGGAACCCAGAATCAAAAGTACAACAAGCACGCCTGTCCATGTATAAATAGCAGCCTGCTTACTTGCTGCATTTTCGAATACATTGGCATCCTTGAAATACAATTCTATGGTCCAGTCGGGAAGAAATTTGCTGATTTCAGTTTTGAGGAACGGCTTTGCAGTTGTGCCTTTAATCCCATAGATGTGTGCCCCCTGAGCATCAAGGATTTGACAGTCTAAGTTGCTTGAAAAAATATTACCTTTCTTGTCTGTGTAGGTCAAATCACCAGCAAAGGCGAGAATTATATTATCCTGTTTTGTTAGCCTGATCGCTGTTTTGCCGTCAATTCTGTATATAGCGGCGTAAATATTTGTTTGTGGTAGTTTATTGAGAGTTCTATCGCTCCAGTTCTTAAAAGGAAGAGTTGTTGGAAATTTTTCAGCTATTTGCAGCGATAAACTTTCCGCCGCCTGAAGTTTTCTAACACGCTCAACTCTGGAGTTCAAGCTTTCCGTCAAAATGCCCTTGCTTTGTTCATACAGGCTCATTGCTTTATTCGCCAGAAAGATTCGCTGCTCAGATGGGATATCAAGTAGTACCCCTGAACCGGTGTTGTAGTTTGAAATGGTACTAAGAAGGTTTCTCAGTGCAGCAGTGAATTTAGGAATATACTGATTCTCTTTGGAGGCCTTTTGATGGACAAGTTCTGTGTACATTAATTGAGCATCTGCCCTTAAGTATGCAATTTGACCTTTATCGCCGTGCCCTGTTTCCTTTGCTTTGCCGGCAAGATGGATAGCTTCATCAATCTTATCCATTTTGTTGTGTATTCTTGCCTGTGCAATTATGGCCTGCTTTTTGTTTACGGGGTCATCAGAATTATTTTCAATGTCCTTGTATCTATCGAGGGCTTCCTTTAACTGATGTTTTGCAAATTCGCATTGCCAGGCCTCGTCGAAATCGTTTTGAAACTCGGAATTATCCTGGTAAGTGTGTAAATGGGTTGGATAAATACAACTACCGTTGGGATCATATAGAATTAGACCATCTGCCCTATAAGGTTCGATTGAGCTTCCCGGATGTATAAATTCCAGCCAAAGATCCGGCAGAGGTCTATTTTGTAATAGTGTCTCTGAATAACGAGCTTGTATTTCAAGTTTACTGTCGAGTTCAGAGAATTTCTTTTCAATTTCTGTTTTGTAAACGTCAATCAGTTTTTGCCTAACAGCCAGACGCTCATTTTTTACAGCCTGGGTCATAAACCATAGCAAACAGACAGTGGGTAGTACCACCGCTATCGCAAGCAGCAATATTACCCACCGCAATTGATTTGATGTTTTGTCAATCTTATACATTGTACGGCATCAATTTTTACTTAATTCCCTGGCCTTTTCCAATCCTTCTTTTGCCTGTTTATTATTCGGTTCTGCTTTTAGCCACATCCGGTAATATTTAATGGCTTTATCGTATTCTTGCTTGTTCATGTATACTTGTGTCAAACCGCTCAAAGAAGCTGTTGCGGTTCCATTGCTTGCTTTAACTGCTTTTTCCCACCATTCAACCGCATCATCGATATTACTTTGGCCATGTGCAATCCAGCCGAGACCGTTAAGTGCTGCGGAATTTTTGGGATTGAGTTTGATGCATTTTTCGAATGAATCTCGTGCATTCAATTTCTTACCCTGATTAAGCTGTGCCCAGCCGAGCCCCTGATAGGCATTATCGTTTGTTGGGTCTTTTTCCGTTGCTTGCTTAAACTTTTCCTCAGCTTCTGCAAGTTTTCTTTGCCCCCAAAGCTTCCAGCCTTGAGAGGTCAAATTCTCGGCAGCCATTTTATCTTTCTTGCTTGGCTTACCGTCGGATAGTTTGTATTGAAATTGCGTAACTATATTTCCACCGACCGGGATTAATTTTTCCTGATGAAGTTCTATGCGACCATTTTTAATATCCTGTTTCATATCCGAAGGTGTTGTAGAAATCAATTCCGCACCTTTGGGCAGTAAAAATGTTTCTATTCTTAATGTAGGCTGTCCAGCAGCTGGAGAATGAACCATGTGATACCAAAAGGTGTCTTTGGAATTCGGAACTTGTTTTACAAGTCCCTTCATTGTACCCTCGTGAGAATAAACAATAGTTTCCCCGGGCAAGACAGGTTCATTGAATGTCACATTATATCTGTAAATATTTCCTTGATGTTTCGAAGTAAATTCAATTGGCCTGTTCTGGTCATCATACATTGCAGTAACATTTACAAAATCAGAATTTATAAAACTTGTAGTAGTTATGGCAGTATCGCTGTCATTTTTTAATGTGACGCTGGTTTTAAAATTTAACACACCATCTTTAGTTATTTCAGCATATAATTGCTGCGTGTAAGGAGGCTTTTGCAAAGACAATTTAATAATGTGATTTTCATCCTGCTGAACTATCTTTTTCCACCAGTAGATGTCCCAGTTATTAACAGTTCCTTTGCCGGTATATTCCTCGCTTTTGTCAGATAAAACTGTCCCCTGCGGCACCGCCAGAAAGAAGGTTTCATAACAGTGATCACCAAAATTATTCTGCATGATAAAGGAATATTTCCCGCCTGCACTCCTGGATGAAAGCTGTTTAGTGCTGTCACTTGCCCAGCCATAGTTGAAAAATTCACCCGGCTGCAAAGGTTGTTCAGGATTCCAGTAAATATTGTAAAAATTCTTGCGATTTTTATCCGGAACAATCTCAATATCCATTTCATCGCCATACATACTGTAGAGTTTTTGATTAGGATAGCTGGTTCCTGAGACACGATAATGTTTTGTTATAGGCTCTTGTGTCCAGTTATAGACGTACCCCATTCCACCGCTTCGAAGAACAAAGTCGCTATCGACAACATAAATGTGGCTGTTGGAGTATAATTTTTTGGTACCAGCTTCGGCACATATCTCACCGTATTTTGAGCCGATATACGAATTGACCACGCCACCAAGAATTTCAAATATATTACCCTGCTTAACTTTGCTGATGCCCATTTTATCGAGCTGTATTTGTGCCTTTTTAACTACCGTTGTTTGTTCGGGGTAATAGCTGACAACCTCATCGAAATATTCAGCGGCTTTTTCTTTGTCGCCTTTTTTCAAATAACACATACCAAGCTGATAGGTAGCCCGAGCGGCTAAGCGTTCTACATCCTTATATTGTTCAAGTACCTCCTCATAAAGGCTTATAGCTTTTTCCAGGTTCCCCTCTGTTTCCTCGGCGTACAGGCCTTCCTGCAACAACAGGCTTGGCGATTTGGCTTGAGCAATGGGCACCAGCAAGCCAACAGCCAGCAGCAAAATAATGATTGTGTTCTTAAAACTTTCCATGATGACGCTCCTTTCAAAAATAGGTTAACAGAAAACGTTCGTTTTTAACAGGCTTAGTTTAGCAACCAAATGTTACCGATTTGTTACCGTTTCATCCTTTTTTTGTGATTTTTGAAAATTTCTTGTGGGTTTTGGGACGCCTCCCCTCGGAGACTAAAAAAGGCTTGACCACATGTATAGGAAGTGGTTATATTACAACAAGTAATGGTTTTTGGCGGCGTAGCTCAGTTGGTTAGAGCATGGGATTCATAAGCCCAGGGTCGTTGGTTCGAATCCAACCGCCGCTATTGCTCAGTTTGCTGCAAAGCTGCAAGCTGAGAAATCCGAAGCACTAAGCTCGAAATTCGAAACAATAGCTAATGACCAAAATAATCAGGTTTTGAGCATTTGAATTTGTTTCGGATTTCGAATTTAGGATTTCGGATTTTATTGTATTGCCCCCATCGTCTAGCGGCCTAGGACGCCGGGTTCTCATCCCGGTAACAGGGGTTCGAGTCCCCTTGGGGGTATCAGATGCAATTCTTTTTGATTTGCATCTTCTTGCATATTGTCGCAAGCTGTTGCAAGGCAAGGAGTAATATCAAACTTGTCTTTTTCCTTATTTTTCTCTTGCGACTCTGTGCGAGGTGATACGGCAGTGTTCAGGCCCCGATTTACTGCTACAACGCCATTTTAGCTCAAGATTTTCAGGCGGCTGACCGATAACTTCTTTCAGAAACCATTATTCTGAAAGGAGATACGGTATGGACGCCAAACGAATTAAACAATTGAAACCTATGTTGAACAAGTACCTGCGACAATTTGATGACTGCTTCGGTCGAATCGAGCCTACCGAAAGACTCAAAGCATACGTTACCGGCCAACTCTCTGACCTGCAGCGAAAGAGTATCGAGCCGATGGCGGATGCCGCTGGTTTGCCGCCGCGAAATCTGCAACAGTTTCTTTCCCTTCATAAATGGGATGAAATGCGTATGCGTGACACGCTCCAGCAAATCGTTGCAAGCCAGCACCAGCACCCCTATTCGGTTGGAATATTCGATGAAACCGGCCATCCCAAAAAAGGTGATAAAACTCCCGGTGTTCAACGTCAATGGTGCGGTAATACCGGCAAGAAGGACAACTGTGTGGTTACCGTACATTTGAATTACACCGCCGGAGATTTTCACTGTCTTTTGGATGGCGAATTGTTCCTGCCCGAAAGCTGGGCAGATGACCCGCTGCGTTGTAAAAAAGCAGGGATACCGCAGCACTTGACACATCGTCCAAAGTGGCAGATTGCCCTTGAGTTGTGGGAGCGTGCAGTTGCCAATGGTATCCGTTTTGAGTGGGTCGGTGCTGACGAAGGCTACGGTAAAGTTCCGGAATTTCTTTTTCACCTGGATGATCGAGGCCAACGATATGTGGTCGAAGTGCCGGTCATTTTTACCGGTTGGCTGGTAAAACCTGAGCTTTTGCATAAAGAGCATCACTGCAACAGAATGGGACGAAAACGCCATTTCCCGCGTCTTAAAGCTAAAAGTGCTTCTGCCAGTAGTGTCAAACAACTGCTGCTTCATTCCCCGGTATTGCGAAAGATGCGGTGGGAAAAGTTCCATATCAAGGATACGACAAAAGGCCCGATGGTCTGGGAAGCCAAGGCTGTCAGGTTCTACCTTAAGCGTGATGGCTTGCCGACTCGGGCGCATTGGCTGATTATCGCTCGCAATGTCGAAAATCCTAAAGAGGTCAAATACTTTGTATCGAATGCCCCCGATGGTACGCCTCTGGAAGTGTTGCTTCATGTCGGCTTTTCCCGCTGGCATGTGGAGAGATGTTTTGAAGATGAAAAAAGCGAACTTGGACTGAGTCATTTCGAGGTTCGTAACTATAAATCTCTCCGCCGTCATCTGATAATCACTGCTGTGAGCCATTTGTTTTTGGCCAAGGTACATCAGAAGTGGCGGGGGGAAAAAACCAGACCTGACGGTTTGCCAGGTTCGCACAGCATCTTCGGCGCTGGTTCGATCGTTGTGGCTGACAAGCCAAGTGCAGGAAAAGCTGCTGGAACGAACAGCAGAAATTATTACGTTGACGCAACAGCGTATAGCCCGTTGCCTGTTGCAGAGGCAGAGCCTTCGGCTGTGACCTACCCATTTCCCGGAAGAGCCAAATTTTTTTGGTGCCGTACCTTACACCGTGCCGACATATTTAGATAACTGTGTCGAAAACAGCAAAAAACGCTAATATTGCCCCCTTTATCGAGGCACTGGTATTATTACTA
Source organism: Planctomycetota bacterium (assembly GCA_003644205.1). Lineage (GTDB taxonomy): Bacteria > Planctomycetota > Phycisphaerae > Sedimentisphaerales > Anaerohalosphaeraceae > QNBT01. Next base: position 7,396 of record QNBT01000094.1, read on the forward strand.
ATGGC
>QNBT01000095.1 GCA_003644205.1 Planctomycetota bacterium
GTTTTAAACCATTTGTGCATTCCTAATATCAAGGCCGGAACAAAAAACCACATTAACGTTTCACCAATATTTCCAACAAGTTTGCCAAAAGCCTTTGCGACAGTCGATGGTGTAAATTGCAACTTATGCGCAACCTGCTGAGCGGCCTGAGTGTTGTTTATTTTAACTTGCGGCTGCCGCGGGCGTTGGGCGAATTGACCCACATTTTTCTTTGGAAATACAGCACTTTTCAAATTCATGTACGGCCCGGCTATAACTCCGAACCCCACCAGCAGCAAGGATAGTGCAAGAAAAACTTTATTTGTCTTCATAGTGTGTCTTGACAAAAACAATTGTAATACCAGCCACAGACCGCCCAACACTACCAATTGAGCACACTCAGGTCGAATAAGGTATCCCGCGCCGGCGGCAAGTCCGGCAAGACCAAACATCCACCATTTTTTACTTGCTGCCCCTTTGAACAATAACAACAAACCAGCCACCAGAAAACAAAGATGTGGCCAATCACTGAGGGCATCGCTTCCATATCCGGCCGGCTTAGGCAATAATATAAGAATCAATGTTGCCCAAAAGCCTGTCCCGGCACCGAATAAATGTTTCCCTATGAAATACAGTACCGTTATAGCAAACAGCCTGAATACCAAAGTTACGCTTTGCCCACAATAAATCCAGCTCAGTATCGATGTGTTTGCATGCAGAAAATCCGCCACTTTGTGTGCAGTAAGAATTAGCCATGGATAACCCGGGTGTTGAAATTCGTTCACCATTGTTTTCACCGGAGCAATCTCAAGTTGTCCGGCATAATTTATAAAGGTTACGCCGTCTTTTGCAATGATGCCGGTTGTAGCAATAAGGTATATGCCGATACATAACGCAACCGCCAGCAGTATTGATATATTGACAACATCTCTGCTTTTGCCGGATTGTCCAACAGCCGCCTTCAATAGGCATTCTCCCCTCTTATAACATGCCACGGTGTTCTTGCTAAAATCAACATATCCAATCCCCAGGACCAGTTCCTGACGTAATACAAATCATACAACAATCTTTTTCTAAGAGAAGTATCACCACGAAACCCGTTTATCTGCGCCCATCCGGTGATACCGGCTTTAACTTTGTGTCTGAGCATGTATTTTTTATATTCTTCAGAAAATTGTTTTGCCAGAACGGGACGCTCAGGTCTGGGACCAATCAAACTCATTTGACCCTTTACTACATTTATCAGTTGTGGAAGTTCGTCAAGACTTGTCCGGCGAAGCCATGCCCCGATTCGGGTACACCTTGGATCGCTGCGCGTGGTCCATTGAGGCTCGCTTTCTTCCTCCGCATCTACCGTCATCGTGCGAAATTTGAGCATCTTAAACTCTTTCTGATCCATCCCCACTCGCACCTGATTAAAAAAAATCGGCCCTTTACCGGTCAATTTAATCAAAACAGATATAAGCACCATAGGAACAGCAAATATGACCAGCAGTATCAGAGCAACGGAACGGTCGAATATCTCTTTCAGTATCGCGTTAGCGCCGTGTAGCGGAGAATCAGCAGCCGAAAAAAGAACCTGGGAACCTATCGTTATTGTTGTCGCACTGCTTATTGAGACCAGATTGCCCCAGTCGGGGATAATGCGTATCGTTACTCCTGCGGATTGAAGCTCTTTGAGAACCGGATATGCTTTTTGTGCCTCGTTGCCGCTCAAAGAAAGATAAACTTCGTCTATTGTCTCAGTTTTGACTAATTCGGTTAACTTTTCGACAGGACCATAAACAGGGGCCCCAAGCACCTCTGTGCCGATACAGACTGGATTATTATCTACAAAAAAAGCACACCTCAAGCCTAACCATCCCATCCGCTCGATGTCACGGACGAGTTGCCGACCATTCCGCCCGGCTCCTATTACAGCGTAATAACGCAGGTTATATCCCTTCGCACGCAAATTCCGTATTATCAACATTGTTAATAAATGCGAAAAAACCAAACCCGCAAACAGCATAATGACGAACAAGGCCAGCAATTTTCGTGAATAAGGCACGTCCTGGAGATAGTAAAAGAACGCTAAGACGAACAGTCCGCTGAAAATACCGGCCTTGAAGATACCCACAAACTGCCCAAATATATTCTGCACCCGCTTAGGTTTATAAAGACCGGTTAAAAAACAGCTCAAATAGCAGATAACAACAATCGGCAAAGTTAATACCAGATGCCTCTTAAAATCCGGTATTCCCTTAGCCGTAGTAAATAACCCCGAATGAAATCGAACATAGAAAACGCAAAGCCATATACAGCCGATGATACAAATGTCGCTGGCTGAGCGAAACAGAGACACAAATGTTGCATATCGCTTTAGCATATTCCATTCTCTTTCGAGTATCTTGCCTGCTCTTTGACTGTTTGCATTGCAATGTCTCCGCAATCAAAATCATGTCTTCTTAATCTACACCGACCCCCCAATAACGTCAATCATGATTTCCCTCGGACAAGAACTTTCCAGCCTCAAAAGGCCGGATGCGGAAACCTTTATAATATTGTTCAGGATGATTGAGAATAAAAACAATCAATAATACTCATGTTGACAACACAGAAATAATTCCTATAATAGCAGTGTTATATTTATTCGCTGTACAACAAATATTAAAGGTGGACTATAGATGAAACTTGGTAGAGTAAGTAGAATAATGCAATTACTGACAACCATGCAATCAGGGCATAACTACTCGGTGGATGATTTGGCAAAACAGGCCGGAGTGAGCCGAAGGACGGTCTTTCGCGACCTCAAGGAGCTTCAAGCGATCGGGGTGCCGTATCGCTTTAGCACAAAAACAGGCGGTTACAATATCGACCCGGGGTTTTTTCTGCCGCCGATAGACCTGAACCTGCCCGAAGCTCTGAGCCTGCTTTTGCTTGTGCATAAAGGGCGCAACCATCTGCTGCTCCCCTTTAAAAATTCCGCTCTTCTTGCGGGATTGAAGGTGGAGAACAACCTGCCGCCAAAGATACGGGATTACTGCAACATGAGCCTTCGACACATATCTATCAGGCCGGATGCATACGCTCCAATGGATTCGTTGGACAAGGCTTTTGTAAAGCTTCAGGAAGCAATCCGAAAAAAACGGAACGTAGCGCTGGGTTATCACTCTCTGTACGAAGGTAGCCAAATCACCACGACTTTGTCTCCATATCATTTAATGTACAATAACCGGGCATGGTATGTTATCGGCGAATCGAGCATGCACAAAAGTATCCGGACGTTTAATCTGGGCCGTATCAGGCAACTTGAAGTACTGAAGAAGTGTTTTATCGACGGCAACGATTTTGATATCCATGAATACCTCGGACGGGCATGGTCGATGATACCTGAGGGCAAAATCTATCACGTGAAGCTGCGATTCAGCCCCAAGGTAGCCCAAAACGTCGCCGAAGTGCAATGGCACGGCACTCAAAAGACAATGTTTAATGAAGACGGCTCGCTTGTTGCCGAGTTCCGAGTTGATGGATTAGGCGAGATAAGCTGGTGGATTCTCGGCTATGGAGACCAGGTCGAAGTTCTGGCTCCGGCGGCGCTACGGAAACGAGTAGCCAAAACCGCCCGCCGGATGGTCGAATTGAATAAGACCGACTGAGATGGTTTTAACCTTCCTCTGCCTCGCCGCCTTGGCCGTCTTTTTTACAGCTAACACATAAATCATAATAGGAAATCGAATTTCCCAACATACCTACCAGGAATGTATATCTCCACTTGAGCCCTTTAAAATCCATCTCCTGAAACATCTCACACAGGCTGATGAGTTTAATCGTGATACCATCAGCCGCAACAATTAATATCTCTGTCATCCACAGATTCGGTAATAAGTCGAGGAGAGGCAAAAAAACCACAAAATAGAGTGCCAAATTGCCAAAAAACAGAGCCAAAAAACAACGGCTTTACAAACATATTAAAAAACAAGAACAATCAAGAGCAATAAGGTTACAAGACATGCCTCTACAGTGATTGCACCACCAAGGACTATGACGGAAGGTATGCTTCCTAAAGGATCAACAATGATGGGGTTTGCAAATGCAACCTTGGACGAAAACAAAACCATAAAAATGACAAAGAATTTTTTCATCTTTAAACTCTTTTTTATTTTATCGGCCAGCTATCATTTATCACGTACTTAGCCGCTACAATAGGTCTGGATGATTATCCCGAATCCATTTTTCAATGTTCTCTCTGAGTTGGCTTGCCAGCTCGAACATCTCATCTGCTTCCTGGTCGCTGACGAGTCCGGCCCGCTCATACCCTCCGATATTACGCTTCTTACGAAATTGGTCGAACTTGGAAACGAGCTTTGTATCGGCACCGATAGTATATGCCAATGACTGGATAACTCGATAGTGATGCGAATCGCGCGTCGCCCGGTATCCTGCGGCGGCCAAGGCGGCAGCCGCAGCCTGAAGTGCAGCGTTATAGGCTATAGTCATTTTCCAGTCTGCGCTAAGACCCTCAGACCGACAATCACTCAAGTCACGGTCGGATACCGAAAGAAGATTTTCAATTTCTTCCGGACTTGTCGTATGTTTTGTGAGCCAGCCGTTACTGAGCCAGTCGTCCAAGTTCATCTTCAGTTCCAATAAGGAAAATTTTCGGGCTATTCAGTACCGTTTTAATGAAATGGTGTTTTGCAGCAACCTTCTTACGAAACTCATCCACAGGATATACGGAAGGATTTATCTCCCTTGCAAGTTTGTCCTGACAGATGTGTATTGCATCGACAACGTCTCCAAAGCTGCATGAACCGATTACCATCATGTCAACATCGCTTCGGCTATTGGCAGAACTTTTCGCAAAACTGCCATAAACAAAAGCGACCTTTATCTTTTCCAGCAGTGGTCCTAAGGCATCGCATAAAACATCTACAAGTCCGGCGGTCTTGATTATCAAGCCTTGTAACTCCGGGAATATCGGGCACTTTATGTTCGCCCTGTAATACACCTGTCGGCCGAGTTTCGACTTTTCGATGATGCCCGCATCTGTAAGTTGTTTCAGCTCCCTCTGTACCGCCCCCTGGCCCATTCCGATAGCTCGAACCACCTGACGCAAATAGAAAGACTCGTCGGGGTGGCTATAAAACAAGGCCAGAACCGCTTGGCGGGTTTTTCCAAAGAGAACAGAACTAAGGTTTATCTGATTATTTGTTGTACCCATAATAGGTGCAATTGTACCCTTCCTGGGTACGGTTGGCAAGATTATTTTATTGGCCAGGGTTTTTTGAAACGTAGATACTGCCGTCAAGCCCGCACTTTGCAGTATGGGCTTTAGACTTCCTCTGCCTCGCCGGATGGAGCCGACTGCCGTGCGGGTCTGTCAGCCTGGCCGGCTGATTCAGTTCGCTGCTGCTCAATGGCTAAAAGGTCAGAGACGGTGGGTTTATCCAGCTTTCCACCATCGAGGATTGTCTTGACATCATCGGCGTCAAGCGTTTCATATTTCAGCAGTGCTTTTGCAATGGCTTCTGTTTTGTCTTTGTTCGTCTCTATAAGCTCGAAGGCCTTGGAGTAAGCCTCGTCGATAAGCGTCTTGACCTCTTTGTCTATCAGTTCAGCGGTTTTCTGCGAGTAGTCCGGCGTCATACTCGGGTAGTACGTTTCTCGAACGGGATTGGGCCCATAATTGATGGGCCCGATTTCCCGGCCCATGCCCCATGTTAAAATCATCTCCTTGGCCATATTCGTCGCCTGAGTGATGTCGGATTGCGCTCCACTGGTAATGTCATCGCAGAACAACTCCTCCGCTATCCGCCCGGCAAAACAGATCTGAAGTTGCGCCATGCAGTATCTCCGGGTATAGCACATACGGTCCTTTTCCGGCAGGGCAAATGTTGCGCCACCCAACGGCCCGCGGGGTATGATACTAACCTTATGTAAAGGGTCGGCCTCTTCGAGCATCGATTGAACAAATGCATGGCCGGCCTCGTGATAGGCAGTAAGGTTCTTATCCTGCTCGTCGATAACCCTGCTTTTTTTGGCTCTGCCCCATTTAACCTTGTCGCGGGCTTCTTCGAGGTCCACCATTTCAACATAATCCTTATTGACCATGCTTGCGCTAATGGCCGCTTCATTTATCAGCGCCTCCAACTCCGCCCCGCTGAACATCGGGGTACCGCGAGCAACCCGTTCAAACTCAACATCGGGGCCTATCTTGATCTTCTTTGCGTGGATCTTGAGGATATCAAGCCTGCCCTTCAAATCCGGCAAAGGAACAATGACCTGCCTGTCGAATCTGCCGGGGCGGGTAAGCGCATGGTCCAAAATATCGGCCCTGTTGGTAGCTGCCATTACTATCACCTGGTCGTCGGTGTCAAAGCCATCCATCTCAACCAGAATGGCGTTGAGTGTCTGCTCACGTTCGTCATGTCCACCGCTGACAAAACCCGGGCCTCGTTTTCTGCCTATAGCGTCGACCTCATCAAGGAAAATAATACACGGTGCATTTTCCTTTGCCTGCTTGAACAGGTCTCGGACTCGACTTGCGCCCACACCTACAAACATCTCGACAAAATCACTGCCCGATATAGTGAAAAACGGCACATCCGATTCGCCTGCTATGGCTCTTGCCAAGAGCGTTTTGCCGCAGCCGGGCGGTCCTATCAGCAGCACTCCTCGGGGAAGCCGGCCACCTATTTTCTTGAACTTCTTGGGGTTTTTCAGAAACTCTATTGTCTCGGCGACCTCTTCCTTGGCTTCCTCAATACCGGCCACATCCTCAAACGTAACTTTCTGGCCCTTACCCTGAACCTTATGTTTACTGCGACCAAAACTCATAAGCATGCCGCCACCGGTGCGAATATTGCGTATGAACACAAAATAAATTATCGCCACAATAAGCAGTATCGGCAACAGGTTCATCAACAGCGGAAGCCATATATCCTGTTTCGCATATCGCCACTTCACGCCTTTTTTCCGTAACTGGGGGAAAAAATCATCGGGTAAAAGCTCGCGGTCGTAATCGATCTCAAAGGTCTTATTGGTCCTTCCGACCTTCTCAAGATATTCTTCTTTGAACTCGCCAATTATCCTGTTTTGTCCAAGTTCAATGCTTCCGACATAACCGTTTTCTATGAAGTTTTCAAAATCAGGGAAATAGTTAAGCCGCTTAGTCCCCTGTATCCTGCCTATTATTAACAAAACGCTTAGGGCAACGAGTCCGATTACAAGCCAACTGAACGGACCATGGCCGTATTTTGGCAGCGGCTTCTTTGGCGGGCCAGGTGGTATCTGTGGACGCTGCCTCAAAGGTCGTTTCTGTTTCGGTCTGTTAGTCATAAACAGGTCCTGTCACCACTTAGTCTGCATA
>QNBT01000096.1 GCA_003644205.1 Planctomycetota bacterium
TCCCACACGTTCCAGCAGGTCGGCTGCTCTTTCGGCCGCATCCTTCTTCGAATCGCCACCTTTATCCGCAAGTGTCGGTATCAGTACGTTTTCCAGGACCGTGCATTGCGGCAGAAGATGATGCAACTGAAAAACAAACCCGATATCCTTATTTCGAATCCTTGCAAGCTGAGCCTCATTCAGCCCGGACAAATCCCGCCTCTTGAACAGCACATTACCCGATGTCGGATAGTCTAATGCTCCCATTATGTTAAGAAGCGTACTTTTGCCGCTGCCAGACGGCCCGACCACTGCCACCGATTGGGCTCGCTCAACCTTTAGATTCACACCTTTTAGAACGCAGACCTCTTCTGCAGTCCCGGGTGATTCATAACTTTTGGCTACATCAATTAACTCAAGCATATTATACCCTTATTATGACTGCCGGGTTACCTGTTCGTATATACGAACCAAGTTCTTGGCGGCTTGTTTGACATCGAAGTTTTCGACAACACCACATCTGCCCTTTGCGCCTAATCCAAGGGCATAATCTGTGTCAAGCAGCAACGGTTTTAGCGCATTAGCTAACGCCTGTATATTACCAGGCTCGTACAATACTCCTCCGCCGGTCATTTCCAACAATTCGCCGAACACCCCGCTCGCAGGCTCAACAAACGGCACACCCGCCGCCAGTGCTTCGAGCACGTACAATCCGTAGGCCACGGGCCTCTTCTCCGGCACCGAAAGCACGCTGACACTTCTGAAAAAATCAAGTCGCTCATTCCGCTCAAAACCCGGCCAAAATTCCACGCCTTCGATGAAACCGCTGCCCTCAAGCCGTTGCTTAATTTTATTAAGAAATGCTTCATCATTACTGGTTCCGCCACCGGCTGCTATCAGTTTGATATTCTCCAATCCTTCACTTTGTTTCAGTATGATAAACGCCTCAGCCAACGTATCCAGACCCTTGTCGGGGCACATTCGTGAAAGATAACCAATCGCAGGCTCCTTGGGCCCCGCCTTTCGCTCCTCGTAGCCTTCTAACGGTATGCCTGTATATACAACATGCACCCTGTCCGCATCAAGTTCCAGCCTTTTGCGCATGGTGTCCGCATAATATCTGCTGACCGCGATGAATGAATCTATATCCTGCACCCGCTGGGCCAATATCTCCCAGGCCTGTTTTATATAAGGCTCCGCCAGCCCATCCAAAAATCCATCTTCGTCCTGAAGCAGACATAAAACAGGCACACCGAGGCTGTCCTTGATACTTTTAGCCAGGCCCGCCAGCAATGCGTTTGACAGACAGACCACGTCCGGCCTATTCTCCGGCTTTTTGAGCCAGGTTACAAACCTGTCTAATTCTTTTTTCTGCCTGCCGTCTTCGGCACGCAGCATTGATATAGTCGTTTCGCCGAGGTCTTTTGCGCTGGTCATACCCGCCTTTTTCCCCACCAACTCTAAAAGCCTCGGACGGTCGAACAGCTTATCAATCCAGCGAGGTGTCTTTCGGAAAATCGGAAGTTTCTGCTGAAGATACACATTGATACCGCCGAAAAAAATCGGCGCATTACTAATCCGCTCACCCTTGTCGGCCTGAAGCGGCAGATACATCGGTATCATTAACACATCGTGGCCGAGTTCGCGCATCGCCCGCACCAGCGCAGCATCGCGCAGACAGTTCTCGCAATAAAAATTATCCCCCGACCCGGGTGTCAGTTGAGCAATTTTCATTTGTGCGCCCCCACTTTATTCATCTGCACTGAACGCATACACATAACCATCATCACAGCCAATGATAACCATACCATCCGCAATCGCAGCCGAGGAACTCACGGGCCGACCAATCTCGTATGACCAAACTTTAGTGCCGTCCGAAAGTCTGATTATATAAATCCTTCCATCTTCCGAACCGACAACCACTTTGTCACCACAAATCACCGGTGAGCTGTCAACCTCCGCCAGCGCGCCGAATGTCCATCGCAGCTTCCCGTCATTGCGGCCGACACAATGCACCCGGCTGTCCCGCCCCCCAAAGACGACTATGTTGTCACCAATCGCCGGGGAAGAAAAAAACGGCGAATCCTCTTGAGTGTATTTCCACACGATTTGGCCGCTTTCAATATCAGCCCTTAGAAATACGCCGTCGTAGTTACCTATGTACACTTGCCCTCCCAGGATAGCTCCGGACGCTGCAATGTACGCACCGCTGTCAATCTGTTTTATCATCTTGCCGTCTTTGAGGTTTATGACATGAATCTGTGCATCACACCCGCCGGCGACCACCTTGCCATCGTCGATAGCCGGCGTTCCATTTACGTAGTTGCCGGTTTCATACTCCCATACAGGCTGGCCCGTCGTCCCGTCAACACAATACACCTTGCCGTCATAGCTTCCGAATACCAGCAAAGTCCTGTTGTCATCTTCGCGTATAGTCCGGTTCGCAGCCCCCAGTATCTGACCGTCCGTCTCATATTTCCAGTTCAACCGGCCTGTCTTTGAGTCAAGTGCGTACATGTTGCCGTCCGATGACCCAACAAACACTTGATTGTCAATTACACATGGTGTCGCTTCAACCATATCGCCTGTCTCATACGACCATATTTTGTGCCCGGTTTCCAAATCAATCGCATAAATACTGCCGTCGTTTGAACCGATAAAAACTCGACCGGCAGCTATAGCCGCGGATGAATTCACTTCGTCGCCGGTTTTGAACTTCCACACAAACTTCAGTGAATCGCCCAAGAACCCGGAGGCCCTGCCTAAAAGCTGCCGGCTCCCACGAAAAACCGGCCAACCGCTTGTCCCTGCGAGCGCCCTGCCTCGCGGCCGCCGGTCTTTAGCGGCTGGCTGAGAATCTCTGGAAACCAACCATGCAGTTATCACGATACCGAAAACTGCACATACCACCATAACAGTGGCAATCACTAAGGTCGTTTTAGGCTTAGTTCTCATAGTCGAGCCTGCTCAATATCACGCCCTCATACATGGGAGCCTGTCCAGATAATAACAGATTAACCCGCTGCTGGCAAAAGACGGATGTTGACCGGTAGAGGCAAAAACGCCGCTAAACACAAGCGATTGCTCGAAAAGGAGTTATAGAGTTAGCATGAAGATTGAGCCGCGCTTATTCCGGCTTAAATCGAATTATCAGCGTCGGCCGGTAGCTCTCAAACGTTCCGTAGAGTCCTGAGTAAAAGCCCAGAGAGTCCCAAACGGCGTCTCCATTAGTTGGTATCATGAAATAAACTCTTAGCTGAGTCCTGCCGTCCAGGTTGATGTTTTCTATGCCCTCGGCGTTGAACGGAGTTGAAGTCATTGTCCCAAACTCTCCCGGATCAGCTAAGAAGTAGGCTACGTTATTTGCGTCCGGCACGGCATGATAGTCAACATTTTCAAGTAGCGCAGCGGTTCCGAAATAAGGAGCGGCAACATCGATAGCGCAACCTCCGCCCCATTCGAATGGATTGCTCGTGCCTCTTTGCCGACCACGGGTCATCTGAACTTCGACCGAATCTATTGTGTAATACTCAAGTTCAATAGAATCAATTGTGGTATCAAACGATAATATGGTTCTGTAAGACTGGCCTCCTGAGTAATCGCCAAGACGAAGGGCCTCATTATCTTCACTGCCGTTGTCATCGGCCTCGTGGCCTACACCTACACCGCTTCCATTGTCCCACACACGGCCATCCTCAGCTTGAATACTGTCGAACCTCAGTGCGGGCATGCGCGTGATGTACTGGACAGTAAGTTTTGGCCTGACACTTTCAAGAGTCTTCCAATCTCCCGAATAGAACCTCATCTCATCGCTGGTGTTATCTCCATTGGTTGGTGTTGTGAAGTAAATTCTCAGTTGAGTTGTGCCGAATTTATTGATGTTCATCCGGCCGTCAATATTAAAGCCGGTCGAGACCATCGGGCTATACTCACCGGGGTCTTCCGGGAAGGATGCCACAGCAACAGCATCCGCCGCCGCTCCCCAGTCCTCAGCGACAAGGTTCGGCTCGGAACCAAAATATGGACTCGCAATATCGATGAGGCAGTCTCCGGCCCAATCGAACGGATTTTGACCAATCACTATTGTGCGAGTAAGTTCAAGTGTAGCTGATATCACTCTTGCATCATCGGGTATAAATGACGTGTCGAACGACAATATCGAGCGATATGACTCGTTAAATGTATAATAGTCACCCACACGTAAAGCGTCAACAGTGTAATCATCTGAATCAGCACCGGCCCGTGTGGGTGGCCCGTCTCCTTCATTCCATACACGGCCATCCTCGCTGCCTATGCTCCTAAAATCATTCCAGGCTTGGGCCGGGGGCGCTATGGATACTCTTTGGAGCCAGTACTGAGAGTAGTGCTCCAGGTCGTATGAATCTACCTCGTCACTTCTGTCAAGGTCTGTACCTTCGCACCACAGCTTGTTGACACACTCCTCATCCAGCCAGTGTTCTGCCATAATCGCAAAGTCACCTATGTTTACTCTGTAGTCTCGGTTGAAGTCGGAGCATACAAAGAAACTTGACAGGTCGCTGTCGATGAAGTTTGCCGGGATGCCGTTGGCATCCGCCAGACCGCAAAGGCCGTCAACAGCATCGATGTTCAAATGAGTCAAAGCGATAGTACCATCGAAGAACATCTCAATCTGGAAGCTGTTTTTGTTGGCAGTACCCTTTTCCGGAACGTCTTGATAAGTTACTACAGCCCTGTCATCGTACTGATTGAATCTGACTCTTCCATTCAGATTACATGGGTCGAGGTCGTCATACAGTCCTGATATTCGCCTTTGACTGAAATGATGGGCGAAGGTCTCATCCGAACTGCTATCGGCCGAATCAAATGTAATGTAGCCGTTACTCCCAACCCAGAAGCTGCTGTAACTGTATCCGTAGATACTCACCTCCTTGCCGTCTGCAAGTAAAACCTGGATAGAATCATCGTCACCGAGTCCCCCTGGTCCATTCAAAATTATATTACCAGGATCAGTCGGATTAGTCGGAAATGCTGCGACTTCCTCCCGGCAGGCCATATAATAGTTTGCTGAGCCGTCCGGTATTAAGGTGATTATCTGATTGTCAAGGTCATTATCATTCCAATAGAAATATTCCGTAAAGTACTCAGGTATCACTATGCTTATGAAAACATCAGCCTCGTTGGATTCGCCGCCCTGTGGAGCAACGCCCCCGTCATCGGCCTTGAAGCTGAAGCCGTCCAAACCGAGGTATTCGCCGTCGGGGGTATAAATAACATCGTTGCCGTCGTTAACTAATACATACCCAACGGTATCAATCAATCCGGCATATGGGTCGCTCAGCGTGCCGTTTTGCGGAAGTGAAGTGATAATATAACTTAGCGTACCCGGCGGATTGGGCAGCCCATCGTCAATAACATTCAGTGTGATCGTGATCGGTACACCCATATGTGTGCTGGCGACTACATCGTTCGCAAGCGGCGGTCTCGGGGGCGGCGTCGTTACCGACTCAGCAGTCGAAGGTTCCGTTTCGTTCTGGTTTACACTCTTGTCACGTGCCTTGACGGTATAGGTGTACTGTGTCTCTGGTGACAGACCGAAATCTGTGTACTCGGCGCTATCCTGCCAGCCGCTGTCATCGCCGCCGGAATTGCCGCTGAGTTCACTGAAATAGTATTCCACACCGCACGGGTCAAATGCCTCAGTTGCAGTCATATCCGCCCACGTCGCCCACTCGGCATACGGTTTAATTAACCACGTCATTGGGTCAGGGAAAGGAGCTGTGCCGTCCTGTGTCATCGCTGACACAGGTACAGACCACGCCGTCTCATTGTAGTTGACGCTCAGGTCGCGTGCCTTGACCGTATATGTGTACTCCGTAAGCTCCGACAAACCGGTGTCCTCATAAAACGGGCTATCCTGCCAGCCACTACCAAGGGGTGCGTTCGCGTCGGTAATGTTGTTAAAGTAATATTGCACGCCGTTCGGGTCCGTTGCTGTTGTAGCAACCATTGCTATAGAATTCGGTCCCGATGCATAAGGCGGCGTCTCCCATGTCATGGGATCGGGCGCCGGCGGAGTACCGTCGTCGGTTATAGCAGACATCGGCACCGACGGTGCGGTCTCGTTGTAATTGACACTAAGGTCGCGCGCCCTGACTGTATATGTGTACTGTGTGTGGTCATCCAGACCGGTATCGGCAAAGAAGGGACTGTCCTGCCAGCCGCTGTTATGTGTCGGACTGGTAATATTTCTGAAGAAATACTGCACACCGTTCGGGTCTGATGCGGTAGTTGCTACCATTGCAATGGAACTTGTGCCTGTTGCGTAGGGCACAGTTTCCCATGTCATCGGGTCCGGCGTTGGCGGTGTGCCGTCCTGTGTTGAAGCGAACTGCAAAATCGACCATGCGGTCTCGTTATAATTGATACTCCGGTCGCGGGCCTTGACTCTGTACGTATATTCCGTTACCTGTGCTAAACCACTGTCCTCATAAAAGCTGCTTACCTGCCAACCGCTGTCATGGCTCGGATTAGGGTCGGTAACATTGTCGAAATAATACTGCACACCGTTCGGATCAGACGCGGTAGTCGCTGTCATTGCAATGGATTCCGGACCTGTGGCATAAGGAGGCGTTTGCCACGTCATCGGATCGGGTGCCGGTGGCGAGCCGTCTTCGGTTGTTGCGGACCGAGCCACCGATTCAGCCGTTTCATTGTAATTGGCGCTCAGGTCTCGTGCCTTGACCGTATAGGTATATTCGGTACGGTCGTTAAGACCGGTATCTTCATAGAACAAGCTGTCCTGCCAGCCGCTATCGTGATTGGGGTCGGTAATGTTGGCAAAGTAATACTGCACACCATTCGGATCAAATGCCTCAACTGCTACCATTGCAATAGAATACGGACCTGTTGTATAGGGCTTAAATTGCCATGCCATCGGATCCGGCTCGGGCGGTGTGTTATCTTCTGTTGTTGCGGAGGCGACAACTGAAGCGGCCGTCTCATTGTAATTGATACTCAAATCTCGCGCTTTGACAGTATATGCATATTCGGCACGGTCGTCCAGGCCGGTATCTTCGTAGAAGGTGCTGTTCTGCCAGCCGCTGTCGTGATTCGGGTCGGCAAGGTTGGCAAAGTAGTATTGCACACCATTCGGATCGTATGCGGTAGTGGCAACCATGCCGATTGAGTTCGCCCCTGTGGCGTAAGGTTTTGTTTGCCACGTCATCGGGTCCGGCACAGGCGGTGAGCCGTCTTCAGTGGTCGCAGACTGCTCAGCCGATGCCGCTGTCTCATTGTAATTGATACTCAGGTCTCGTGCCTTGACTGTATATGTGTACTTTGTCCGGTCGTCCA
>QNBT01000097.1 GCA_003644205.1 Planctomycetota bacterium
GGTTGACCATCCTTACTCGTTATGGTAACAGGCCTGGCCCCGGCATTTTCAGCCTTAAGGGACAGTTCCAGCAATTTCGGTTTGAAGACGACTTTCAACTCTACAGTTGCCTTTAAGGTCAGGGCAAACTTGGGATTCTTCTTGTCATTACTAAGGATGTAAAGATGTTTGGATGTACTGCCCTGCCGCGATGGGGTTCGAAATGTAACCTTAATCGTGCCGGATTCACCCGGTGCATAAGCTTTCTTTTTCAACTGCGCCACCGTACATCCGCAGGTAGTCTGGATTTTTGTAATTTTCAGTTGGGCGTTGCCGACATTCTTAAACTCGAATTGGCAATTGTATTTCTTGCTCGGCGCCACCTTGCCAAAGTCATGAACAGGATTGGTAACCTTGATTACAGGCTCTTTTCCCTCCTGCTTTTGGGAGTCTTTTGCTTGAATCCGGTTCGGGGCTTTTTGAGTTTTCCTGATTTGGGGCTTCTTGTCTTCAACAACCTTTGTTGTCTTCTCGGGTGATGAGGCGGTTATTTTCCGGCCCGGCTGGGGGACCCTGGCTGTCTCCTCGCATCCTGATTGCAGGTTCAGCACCAGCACACTGATGATAACGAGTAAAATGGTCCGGTTTAATTTCATGATTTACACTCCAAATATTAGGTTTCAGAAACAATTTTAGCTACATCTTGCCGGCAGTCAGTTTAGCGGATGGCAGATGTATAATCAACACCTATTTCGACTTACGCCGGTTATAACTTTACAGTTCGGTAATTTAGGATTAGAATTTACCCGATACAGTTTGTTGTTCATTGGGAGTAAATCATGACGAACGGACAGGGTATCGAACTGTCGATTATAGTGCCGGTACTGAACGAGGCCGAGAGCTTAAGGCCGTTGTATGACCAAATCCGCCAAGCGGTAGGTGGCCGGTACGATTACGAAATAGTCTTCATCGACGATGGAAGCAGCGATAATAGCTTTTCCGTTTTGAGTGAAATCCTCCAAAACGACCCCAGAATGCGCATCATTCGTTTCCGCAGAAATTTCGGCCAGACCGCAGCCCTTTCGGCGGGATTCGAGCACGCTCGCGGCAATATAATTATAGCTCTGGATGCCGATGGTCAAAATGACCCCGCGGATATCCCTAAGCTGATAGAAAAGCTGGAGGAAGGCTACGATATTGTCAGCGGATGGCGGCGAAAGAGGCATGACAAGGTCCTGACCCGAAAGTTTCCCTCGTGGGTGGCGAACCGGCTGATTGCCGCAATTACGGGCGTCAAGCTCCACGACTTCGGTTGTACACTGAAGGCATATCGAGCCAGTTCACTAAAGGAGATTCGGTTGTATGGTGAAATGCACCGGTTTATACCGGCCCTGGCCAGTTGGAGCGGTGAGAAAGTGACCGAACTCGTTGTCAACCATCGCCCCCGAACCAGGGGAAAACCCAAGTACGGCCTGGCTCGAACACTCAAGGTGATTCTGGACCTTATCACAATCAAGTTTCTGATGTCATTTTCGACCAAACCAATTTATGTCTTTGGTGGGTTGGGAGTGCTGAGCATACTTGGCGCGAGCCTGTCAGGAGCGGCTGTGCTTTACCAGAAGTTTATTTCAGCTTCACATTTGTCAATGAACAAGAATCCACTTTTAGTCCTGACTGCCATATTTATTAACGCTTCTGTACAATTTATTCTTATGGGCTTATTGGCAGAGATGCTCGTACGGACGTATCACGAATCGCAGGACAGGCCCATTTACGTGATAGAGAAGATATTTGAATCAGACGATAAAGTCAATGAGGCGTAAGAAACGAAGTAAAACCGAGGCCCAAAAGAGCAAGGGCGAAGACAAAGGCAAGCAACTAACAATCATTATCGTTGCCACCGTTCTGGCGGCCATACCGTTTTGCTGCGGCAAATACTTTGAATTCGGAAGCAACGGCCCCTTCGACGGCAGCTTGAACGTTTACAGTGCCAGGTGTATCGTCAACGGCCAAAAGATCGGCATCGACACATTTCCCAGTGCAAGGCCCGCTACACTGCTTGTAAATGTCATCGGCGTGGCACTATTCGGTTTCAGTGAAATCGGACCAAAACTGATACAGATGTTGATGCAACTGACCGCGCTGGTTTTGATGTTTTATACGCTCCGCAAAATATACGGAGTTTTGCCCGCGGCGGTGGCGTTGGTTCTGGCGGCGTTTTACCTCAGTTGTCCTCCATACGCAAAGTACGGCAACGTCAAAGAGCAATTCATGATTGCCTGCGCGATTACGGCGGTGTGCGGTGTTATGCTACACCATCTCGGAGGTGCGCGGTGGTGGTTGCTGGTCTCCGGCGCCGCCGCAGTTAACGCATTCTTTTTCAAGCAGACCGGCGCATCGGTGATAATCGCCATCGGCATATATGTATTAGCTCAGCCAGTTCTGCGGAACCGAAAGTGGCGCCAATTCGGCTCGGATGTATTATTGCTATTAGCCGGTGGAGTTATCGGCCTGTTGCCGCTGATTATTTTCTACACCTGGCAGGGCCGGCTGGTAGGTTTCTTAAGGGGGATTCCGGGTCTGAACTATCTTGTCGTAGCGCTACAGGGTCAACCCGTTTCAATAGCCACTAAAATCAACCTCGGCGACCAATATATGAAAGCCGGCAAATTAGTGGCTATATTCAGGACACAGTACGACTTCGTTGTCAGTTATTATCGTTCTTTTGTCGTGCCCATTGGTTTATCTCTGCTGGCGCTTATCTGGCGACTGAGACAGCTTGTGCCTTCCAAGAATAATGTCAACACACAACCTGAGGCAACCTCCGGAGTCGATGAAAAGCAGGCTGATAATTTCGTGCTGCTGCTGGGTCTTTGGTGGTTACTGGACATGGCGTTTGTGTGGGTCTCGCCACGCAGCTACGTAGAATACTTTCTCCCTTTGGGCGGCTCAGGGGCTATGCTGGCATCTTACGCCGTTTACAGGTGCCGCGAGAGGCCGGTTGGTCTGATACTTCTCTTGGCCGGATGGCTTGTGAGCGATTTGTTCTTAGTGTGGGTCATCCCCACCGAATCCTTCCCTTATATGGCCTGCCGCACCGCGAAGGCGGTAGGCCCATATTGGCGTAAATTCGGCATACAATGTATATCTTTAGCCGCAGCAATAGCGATCTGGCTACTTATGAGAAAGAAAAATCTGCGCCCGGCCCGCGCCGTTATCATAGCCATAATATGCTTCGGCATGTTTTTCTCTTGGAACACCGCTAACATAAAACTTCTCAACCAGAGGATCCGACGCCTCAGCCGGGCGCGTCAAGAAAATCGCATACCAGAGTGGGAACAAGTGGCCGGATACATCAAACAGAATTCTGCACCCGATGATGGTCTTTACGTCTGGGGCTGGATTCCCGGAATCTACGTCCAGGCACAGCGATTCAGCCCGGCAATCAGAGCTTCTTATAGCGATATGCATTCGGACCGTGTCAGGCAGGTTCGCCATGAAATCTTAAAACTGCTTAAAAAAATGCAAGCCAATCCGCCCCTCTATATAGTCGATACGCAGAAATTCCATTACCCTTACTACGACCACCCGAATTTTGACCTTTGGCCGCGATGGATTGACCGAAAGAGCCGAAGATTTGACCTTCGCTTTCACCCAAATCAGCCGGCCCAGAAAACAAAACCGCTTTCGGTAAAAGATTCGGCAGCATTCCGCGAGGTGTACCTCAAACAGGTCGAAGAACTCACATACGCGCTATTAACGAATCCAAATCGCAAGGGCGGTGCCGTAGAGGCCGAAAAGGCCCGCACTATGGCCCGGACCGAGCGGATGAGACACGAGATGATGTATCCGCTGAGGGAGTTTATCATGGCAAACTACAAGCTCGTCCCTCTGCACACAGGGATGTATGTCTTTCGACGCAAAGACAGCAGCCAGGAAGGCGGCTGATTAACTCAACTGACCGATTTAACGCTATATATTGATATAAGTAAACGCCCTTTGCCATTCCAGCACCGTATCGGAGTACGGCATAAACTCCAGCTGGAATCTACGACTTACGAAAAAAGAATGGATTCCATACCAAGTTTGGAACGACAAGAATGGATAATTAATGACCGGATCAGGCCGACTGTAAATTTATACAAAGAACCATGAGAATACTGATGGCAAATTATGAGTTTCCGCCGATTGGCGGAGGGGCCGGCAAGGCAAATCTTTGCTTGCTCAAACAATATACCGGCAGGGATGATTTGGTGATAGACGTCCTCACGTCCGCCCCGAAACCCGGTTTTATCACTGAGAAATTTGCCGACAATATCACAATCTATAAGGTGGGCCTGCACAAAAAGAATCTGCACTTTTGGCGCAAGGGCGAGGTGATTGAGTGGCTTTTCAAGGCATCGCGTCATTATCGCAAGCTCCTAAACGCAAACGATTACGATTTGGCCCATGCGTTTTTTGCCTTTCCCACAGCTTATCTTTGCCTGCGCAGAGCGCCGAAACTGCCGTATATAATATCGCTCCGCGGCTCGGATGTACCCGGTTATAATATGCGTTTGCAGGTTGATTACAAGTTGCTGGCACCGCTGTTTCGCAGGATATGGAGGTCGGCGGCGGCAGTTGTGGCTAACAGTCAGGGACTTGCCGAGTTGGCAAAAGATTTCACCCCTGAGCTGGATATCGGCGTAATCAATAACGGCGTTGACACCGAAATATTTTATCCACGACCTGCCGGGCTACCGGCTCGGCCTGTAAAGGCCTTGACCGTCTGCAGGCTCATCAGCAGAAAGAGAATCGACCTGCTGATAGAGACCGTCGCCGGTGCTAAGGCACTCGGCATTGATATTCAGTTGAATATCGCCGGTGAGGGCAATTTGATGGCCGAGTTGAAAAGCCTCGCCGAAAAAGTGGACGCCGGCGAGCGCGTAAATTTTCTGGGCAGGGTACCAGCCGAGCAGATGCCGCAGCTTTACAGGGACAATGACATCTTCATTATGAGCAGCGCCCATGAGGGCATGAGCAATGCTATGTTGGAGGCGATGGCCTGTGGCTTACCGGTAATAACTACTCGTTGTGAAGGGGTCGAGGAGCTGATAGCCGATAACGGAATTGTTGTTGAGCGGCCGGACCCCGGCTCAATGACGAAGGCAATTAAGGCTTTGGCGGATGACCCTGCCAGGTATGAAAGAATGTGTGATGCATCAGTCAGCCGGGCGAAGCAATTCACCTGGTCTTATGTTGCAGAGCAATACCTTGATTGTTATCATGCCGTAAGCAACAACAGGAGTATGGCCAATGAATGAAGCCGTAGTGAAGCAGCCTATTCGTGTCTGTTTTGTGATGCTCAAGGCCTATCCTGTCTTTAATCGGGAAGTAAAAGAAATCTTTGGTGGTGCCGAGGTCGATTTTTACTATTTGGCAACTGAATTGGCCAAAGACAAAGATTACGACGTAAGTTGCATTGTTGCAGACTACGGCCAGCCGAGAGTTGAAGTACGCCAGGGCGTTGCACTGATAAAGAGCGTAAAGAATCTGCAAAAATACAGGCTCCGTGACGCATGGCACCTTTGGCGGGCTTTGCGAAAGGCAGATGCCCATATCTACGTGAGGGAGCTTGCATCGCTGGTTACAGTTGAGTGCGCGGCCTTTACAGGACTACATCGACGAAAGCTTGTTTATCGAACCGCCCACACCAGAGAATGCGACGGCACCTATCTGCGAGAGCACCGGTTCAGGGGCAGAGCATTTGCCTGGGCACTGCGACACACAGATAAAGTCATCACTCAAAACACCGAAGATGTCAGGCGGCTATATGAGACGATTAGTGTGCGGGCGGACGTTATTCGAGGTGCACACGTGCTAAAACAGTTGGAGGAGAAACCCCGGGAAACTATTTTATGGGCTGCGCGAAGCGCAACCTTCAAACGGCCTGAATTATTTCTTAAATTGGCCCGTCAGATGCCGGATAAGCACTTCATCATGATATGCCCTAAGGCGACGGATGACGACCGGTACAACGAATTCGTTGAAAGAGCAAAACAGGTTCAAAACCTTGAGTTTATTCCGGGGGTGCCTTTTGACGAGCTGGATGATTATTTTGTCCGCGCCAGGGTCTTCGTAAGCACCAGCAGTTCGGAGGGCTTTCCCAATACCTATGTCCACGCCTGCAAGTGCGCCACACCGATTCTGTCGCTGAAGGTAAATCCCGACAACTTCATCACCAGGTATGAATGCGGAATGTGTGCCGACGACGACTGGAACAAATTCTGTGAAATGCTCAACACGCTGCTGGAACCCGACACCGCCGCAATTTACGGCAAAAACGGTCGCAGATATGTTGACGAAAACCACAGTATTGGTAAAATCATCGAGGACTATAAAAAAATCTTCCGGCAACTGATGCAAGGCCATGATTAGGATAGACTACAAGGAGCTAACTGAATGAAACATTGCTGTGTCATCGGAGGAGACGGTTTCATCGGAACCTGGCTTGTTGACCGTCTCATTGAGCACGACAGAAAGGTTACCATCCTTGACATAAATCCCACGCCACAAAGAAGCCATCCCGAATCGGTACATTATATCGCCGCCGATTACGGCCAAAAGGACCTGTTGGCCGCGGCTCTGGACGGCGTCGATGAAGTAATCCACCTTGCCTATTCGACTGTTCCCAAGACAAGTTTCGACGACCCTGTTGAAGATATTCGCAACAACCTGCCGGCTACGGTAACATTGTTAGAGGCCGCAAGCAACGTCAGAGTCGAAAAATTTATCCTTATCTCTTCCGGCGGAACCGTATATGGCAAAGTTGATAAAGTCCCGATACGAGAGGAGCACCCGACAAATCCGATATCGCCTTACGGCATCACAAAACTCGCCACCGAAAAGTACGCCGTCATGTTCGGCGAACTGAAAGGATTGGCCGTCATCTGCGTAAGGCCCGGAAACGCCTATGGCCAAGGCCAAAAGCCTTTCGTTGGACAGGGCTTTGTCAGTACCGCAATCGCCTCTATCCTTAAGGGGCGCGAGGTTACCATTTTCGGCCAGACCGGAACAGTCAGGGACTACATTCACGTTGCTGATATTGCCGACGGTATTATTGCCATCCTGGAGCATGGCAGTGTAAATTCATGCTACAACATCGGTACCGGCATCGGCAGAACCAACAGAGATATTTTAGATGCAATCCGCCCCCTCGCCGAGTCGGTCGGCTTTAAGGTTATGGTGAACACCGCCCCGGCCCGCCCATTTGATGTTCCTGTCAA
>QNBT01000098.1 GCA_003644205.1 Planctomycetota bacterium
CCCATTACGAACAGCCAGGCTCGACCAAGGCAAATCACCATCGCCTATGGGCCAAAGTACCAAAGTAATAAATGCCAGTGGTTGCTCATTATCCACCAGGAGTTATACGTTTAGCCCGCGGCATAATGACGACATATTAAAGAGTTAAACCAAAAAGTCAACTATAAATTGTACCGGACACTTTAATTTTCCGAAATATTTCGAAAATGGCGAAATATTTCTTGCATATTTTTCAAGATTGTGTTATTATGATTAACTTGATTGTATAGTAATTTGTATTAGCCACAGAGGTTGCAGAGATATAAAAATATTGCATAAACGGTACTTAGGCAACGGGATACGGGTGTTAGGGTATGCGCAGGCATGGCGGAAGAAACATAAGGCGAAAGTCCTATAACATCGACGCCGCTAAGTTTTGCACTTGACATTATTGAAGCAAATATGGTAGATTATGGTAAACCTGCTACAAACATTTTCCGATGAGGTTGATGAGGTTATGGTTTTGCAGTTTAGGGGCATAGTGTTGTATTATGCCCTTGGTGTTTATTAGCGGGTTTGCCCTTGGAGCACTAAATTACAGAATCCAATATATCCCGTGAGGAGCCTGTCATGAAACTAAAGGTTTTTATTGGCGCGATAATGCTGTTAATTCTTGCAGAGCCGGTACTTGCGCTTAATCGTATCGTCCCGCTGCAATACCCTAACATCCAAAGCGCCATCGACGCCGCCCAGGACGGTGACGAGGTAGTTATTTTGCAAAGCAGCACCCCAGAGGGCACCTGGACGGGTTATGGCAATCGTGACCTTAACTTCAGCAATTTTACCGGTAACACACTTGTCGTAAGAAGCAATATCAATGTCTCTAATCCCAATCCACAGGTCATCGCCAACACGATTATCGATTGCGCAGGCACCAGGTACTCTCCGCATCGCGCCTTCGTGTTCGGACCCGGCGATGCCGGAAAGAATATAACTATCACGGGCCTGACTATCCAAAATGGTTATTGGGTTGAAAATATCGGTGCGGTCGGCGTTATCCCGGGTCTGCCGATTGACCCCGAAGATGATACCAGCCCCGTCAGGGCAAATTCCGGAGAAGATGCATCCGGCGACAGCTTTGGCGGCTCAATCCTTTGTAACGGCGCCTCACCCACTATCGAATACTGCATAATAAAAAACAGTGTCGTTACCGGCGCCCAGGGCGGTGATGGTGCCGGTGGCCGGGACGGGCCATGGATATTTGTGCCAGACGACCCCAACTTAGAACCGGAGGAAATCAACGATGGCCAATGGGGCGGCCACGGTGGCCATGGTGAAGGAAACGGCTACGGCGGCGCCATTGCATGCATTAACGGAGCAGGCCCAATCATCAGACATTGCACCATAAGTGATAATTTTGCCCGCGGCGGCTGCGGCGGAGACGGCGGAGACGGCGGAGAGGCCAAAAATGACGGAAACGACGGTAAAGAAAGCTGGGGAGGAGACGGCGGAGATGCCGGAGCTGTAAGCGACCCATGTGCTCCGGCGGGCAGTGGTGTCAGTATCCGCGGTAGCGCAGGCGACGGTTTTGGCGGTGGTCTCTACAGCGACCCAAGCAGCAGCCCCATTATCTCCGACTGCATTTTCCGCAACAACGTTGCTACCTGGGGCTTTCCAGGCACCGGAGGTGGTGTCGGGAAGGGTGATAGCCTTGACCCGCCGGCTGAACCAGGTCAGGACGGCGTCGTCATGCAATTCTGGGGCATATCCGGTGGCGCAGCCTATTATGACGTCGGCTCAGGCCCGAACCTTACCCGCTGCGAGTTTATCGAAAACAAGACCTATGGCTCCACGGACTATGAAGCTTTAGGCCAGGTAATCACTACATACTATTATAACGAAGGCGGTGCGGTATATGCAGCAGGGGGCGCAAGTGTCTCTATCGACAACTGCTCCTTCACACAAAACCTCGGCGGGGCACTATATACAGGTTCAGGTTGTATTACTACTATCGAAAGTTGCACATTCACTGAAAATAGCGACACAGACAATGGCGGTGCTATATTTGTCGATGAGGGTGCCAGCACAGAAATTCACAACAGCACCTTTAACGATAACAGCGCTTATGACAACGGTGGTGCTCTGGACCTGAAAGATGATGCCATTCTCACAAACTGTATATTCAGTAGAAATACCGCCAACAGCGATGACGATGCTGCCGGTGATGGAGGTGCAATCAACGCCGACCATCCGGGCACCACATTAACGATGACCTTCGAGGACTGCACTTTCGCAGGAGGACAGGCTTATTGGGGCGGTGCCGTGCATTTCTACGACTTTGTCGCCACCTTTACCGACTGCTACTTCATGGGCAACACCGCGTATGACGGCGGAGGCCTGGACCTCACAGACGGCAGCATTACTATCACCGGCGGCGCCATTAAAGGAAACACTGCCACCGGCATCACTGGTTTCGGCATCGGCGGCGGCCTTATCTGTATCAACACATCTGCCACAATCACTGATTGTGTTCTTGAGGGAAACTCCGCACTCGGTAACAGCCTGTATGGTGGAGGTGGT
The DNA here is from genome assembly GCA_003644205.1 of Planctomycetota bacterium. GTDB lineage: Bacteria > Planctomycetota > Phycisphaerae > Sedimentisphaerales > Anaerohalosphaeraceae > QNBT01. The sequence goes on from QNBT01000098.1 coordinate 2,560, forward strand.
GCAATCAATTTCTTCGGCGGCGACGGAAACCAATCCATCATCCATCGGGTCCAAAACTGCACTCTGGCTGAAAATTCCACCACGGTCAACGGCGGCGCAATCTCATGCAACGCCACGGCATATCCTTATATCGAGAACTGTACCTTCGACAAAAATTCCGCAGACGGCATCGGGGGTGCAATTTATATCGACTTTACTTCGTTGCCGGATATTATCCACTGTATATTCGCCGATTGCACCGGCTATGCGATACACGACGAAGAAGAATACTTCGGCAATGCCATCGTAAAATATTCTTTATTCCACAACAATATCGACCCGATAAATATACTTTCTGTTGATAACGAGGGCAACATTGAGGGCGACCCGATGTTCGAGGCAGGTCCATTCGGTGAGCACTACCTCAACCAAGGCCTCAGCGTCGCCGTAGATGCCGGTCGCGACCCGGCGCAGGATGTTTGGTTTCTCAGCCCATCGCAGCACCTTGGTACCTACACCACCGACCCCAATGAATTTATTTTCAACGAAGATTCGGGCCTGGTGGACCTCGGTTATCACTACAAAAACCAAACCGACCCTAACGCAGTCCCTCGATTCGAGTTAACTGTTACGGTGGTGGGCTGCGACGGCGACGATTGCCACGGAACTGTTGAATACAAAGCCGGTATCGATGGAACCAACCGGTATTATGCCGGTTCAATCATCCAACTTGAAGCCGTCCCCAACACAGGTTACCGTGTCGGCCAATGGGCGGGCGGAACCATCGATGACACTTCAAAATCTAACATAAATTATGTGGTGATGGGTTCCGACAAAACTATCACACTCCAGTTTGAGCAGCCCAGAACACTCGTCGTTGGGCACGTCATCAATGATGAGACTCATTACACCTCAATCCAACATGCTATAGACGATGCCGTTGACGGCGATATTATCATCATTCAAACGGGTGAGTACAGGCCGAGTGTATGGGGTAGCAGCGTCTCCAGGACTATATCTTTCCACGACAAGGACATTACCTTAACCAGCACCAATCCGGATGACCCGGATGTTGTCGCTGCCACGGTCCTGAATGATTACGATTTATACCTGTACGACATAGGGCCGAGCGCCACGATTGAAGGCATAACCATCACGGGAGGGGGCCGGGTGCGGCTTTACCGATGTGACCTTAGCATCCGAAACTGCAATTTCACGCATTCTCACTGGACTACTACCGCAGACAAGACACCTGACGGCTGTGCGCAGGATGGGCCCGATGCCGGTAGTATTTATGGTGGTGCAATTGCCATGTATGACAGCTCACCTGCCATCCTGAACTGCACATTCGAGGACCTCTCTGTCACGAGCGGTAACGGTAACAACGGCAACAACGGCTGTCCGGAACATCCTTCAGGCGGCGACGGTGGTTGGCCCGGACGAGCCTACGGCGGCGCTGTGTATTGTGCATTCAGCAGCAACCCGACATTTGTTGACTGCCTTTTTGCAGATTGCTACGCTGCCGGTGGCATGGGCGGCAACGGCGGCAGTGGTGGAGGTACGCCTCCCGGCCACGGCGGAAGAGGTGGTGGCTGGAAATGGCCGCCGTCTGTCGAAGATGATCCTACCTGGTGGTACTGGTGGGATGGCTGGACTTACGGCGACAAGTATTATGTGTGGCTACGATGGGGGTACAACAACTATGACTGGGAGACCTGGAGCCAGTGGTTTGATACGAGTGCATGGGGGAGCTGGGCCGAGTGGTACGCTGACTACTCGGCTTCCACCTCTTCGTACGGGCAAATGACGCCGTACGATGCCTATGACGACTACTGGGAGTACAGCGGCTACGGCGGCGCCGTTTATTGCGAATACGACAGCTCGCCGGAATTTAACGGCTGTATATTTGAGAACAACCGCAGCTATCGCGCCTTGAGTGGTATCGGGGGTAGCAGCAGCAATAATCGGTGGGGATGGCCGGACAGGCACCTGATTATCGAAAACGCCGGCGGTGCGGTCTATGCCGCCAACGGAAGCAACCCCGAATTTGTGGAGTGTCTCTTTAGTAACAACTTAGCCGACCCTTCAGTCGCAGACATCCCCGCAGGGGAAGTTGACCCACAGTCCCCCTTCGACGGATTCAATGATGACTATTATGTCAGCTACGGCGGTGCCGTTGCTCATGAGGACAACTGCGAACCCAGGTTCACAAACTGCGAGTTCGTAAACAATGAAGCCTGCGAGGGCGGCGGCCTGTACGTTGCTGATTCCGTTGTTACAATTGCCGACTGCAACTTCATCGACAACAAAGCCTATCATGGGGCTGGTATCCACTCGGTCGCGGTCACAGGCACGATTACCGATTCATACTTTAACGGCAACATGGCCAAGTTCAACGCGGCGTATGTGGCCGACGATCCTCTTGATATCGGCCCGACCGTCCCGGTGCTCAACCAAGGTGGCGGCTACTATTGCTTCTCATCCCTCGTTGATATTGTCGGTTCCGTATTCACCAATAACTACGCCTCCGCCTCCGGCGGCGCCATCTACCTCGGTGGAAGCGACCAGGACCTCTATTCCACGCCATCGCTGCATAACTGCCTGATAGCACACAACATGGCAGGGCGTGACGGCGGCGGAGTGTCGGTTGACTGGTACGCCGAGCCTTCGATTACAAACTGCACAATAGCTCACAATATCGTTACGGGCGGCACGGGAGAGGGACAGGGATATGGTGGTGGCTTATACCTTAGCTACAACACAAACACCACCGTTACCGATTCGATTATTTGGGCTAACATAGGCGCCGGTGGGGCTCAGATAGCTGTAGGCAGCGGCGACCCCTATAATTCCAGACCTTCAACACTTGACATCACCTACAGTGACATCGGTCCGGCGTATGAGCCTAATGCTACTATCGACCTATCCGGCGGCAGTTCCGGACAAGGCAGCGGCGGTGACGTTTTTGGCGGGGAAGTTCTTGTCGATGCCCAGACAATTTACGACGAGTTTGACGCCGGCCAGGATACGGTAAAAGTAATAGTTTCTCTCACCGAGCCTGTTGCAATGAGACAGGCCACCGATTGGAACGACCCCACTTCAGCCGGTGCGATTAGAGCGGAAATAGCCGCTCGCCAGGATGCCGTCCTCGCTTCACTTTCGCCTCTTGATTTCACCTTGCGATATCGCTACGAAAACCTGGCGGCTTTCTCCGGCGAGATTACCATCGACGGGCTTAATCAACTCCTCAGTAACCCCTCGGTTGCGCACATTGAGCCTGTAAGAACGCTACACATTTGCCTTGCACAGGGAATACCCCTGATGAATGCAACGGCGGCTCGCCAGATGTACAATGGCGAAGGCCTGGCTGTTGCCATCTGTGATACCGGCGTTGATTACACACATCCGATGTTAGGTGGTGGTGGTTTCCCCAACGATAAGGTTATCGGTGGTTATGATTTCGGTGACAATGATGACGACCCAATGCCGAACGGCGATGCCGCACACGGGACCTGCTGCGCCGGCTTAGCTGCCGGAGACCTCGGTGAAACCGGTGACTATATCGGCGGAGTAGCTCACAACGCAAAAATTTATGCCCTGAAAATATCTTACCAGGATACCGGGTCGGCAACTACCGATGCAATGATTGCCGGTTGGGATTGGTGTGTAACGCACAAAAATGATGACCCTGCCAATCCGATTATGGTAACAAGCACAAGCTTTGGTGGTGGCCGGTTCTTCAGCCCGGCCGAAGCAGACGCTTTTTCACCGGCTATGAAAGCCGCCGCCGATAATGCCAACGCCATTGGGATTACGGTTCTGGCATCTTCAGGTAATAACTACTTCACCGATTCGCTGGCTTGGCCTGCAGCCATCTCAAGCGTCATCTCCGTTGGTGCGGTATATGATACTACCGACGAGGTAATAGGCTATTCCAACACCGCCTATTTCCTGGATGTCCTGGCACCGTCTGAAGACGCCTATACTTTGGACATTGCCGGTACGGCTGGGTACGACCCCGGCGATTACTATCCTTACTTTAACGGCACATCAGCAGCCTGTCCTTATGCGGCCGGTGCCGTCGCCTGCCTCCAGTCCGCCGCTTTGGTTACAAGAGGGAATTATCTTACAGCTATAGAAGTCAGGGACTTGTTGGCCTTAACCGGCGACCCTGTTACCGATACCAAGGTCGATATTACCAAGCCTCGCGTCAATCTCGGAGCGGCAATCAACAATATTGCGTATGGGCCGCCTGTTTATGTCGAGGACGGTTGCACACTGAACGGCCGGGTATTTTACGACTTCGACCCCAACGAATTCACCTGGCCCGCAGACTCCAACAACATCGAGGAGGACCCGCTGTTCATCGGCGAGTACTTCCTGAGTCAAATCGAGGCCGGCCAACTCGCCGACAGCCCCTGTGTAAATGCCGGCAGCAAATCCGCAGGCTATCTCGGAATGGATACATATACCACCAGAACCGACAGTGGCTTCGACGCAAACACCGTCGATATGGGTTATCATCACGCACCATTCGAGCCGGCTCGATACAAGTTGACCGTTACGCCTATTAACATCGATGAACTGGAGGGGATTAACGTTTCTATCTATCCCGAGTCCGCCAATGGCTTCTACAACCAATATACAATGGTTAGATTGACTGTAGATAACCTTCCGACGGGCTATCAGGTCAAATGGA
>QNBT01000099.1 GCA_003644205.1 Planctomycetota bacterium
CGAACGACCAAGAGCAGCCCCAGTATTCTCAGACGGTTACCGTGGAAGTGGAAGATGTCCAATTGGCCGACTGGTACCAAGCATGGCTCGAACACCTCGGATTACTATAAGCTGCTTGGGAAACAGATATCTTTGGAAGGGAGAGCTGAACAAACAATCAACCGCTAAATACCAATAACACAAAAAAGCAATAAGGCCAGGATAATATACGAATTTACTTGACTTTTCGTGCTTGGTTAGGTAAACTTGAACTGATATCAATTGGATTTAATATGTGCGCTTGTTGTGATTCGGTTTACTGCGTAACAGCAATTTACTCATCGTTCACGCTCCGGAGCACGATAAAAACTGGATTCCCGCTTTCGCGGGAATGACAGTGAGGCGCAAGAATTAATCCCAATTACTATGATTTATTTTGCCTTGGCAAAACATTTACGAAAGATAATAGGCCGGGTCGTCGCTATTCTCCGTGGAGCTTCCTTCACGAAGAATTCGGTGACTGAAAATGTTAGGAGGAGCCATTATGAAACATCTAAGTGTATTTCTGGTATTAGCTGCTTTACCAATCGTTTGCTTTGGTTATTCAACAGCAGACTTCAACAGAGACGAGATTGTCGATTTGGAAGATTACTCCGAATTTGCATATCAATGGTTACAAGGACCAGAATCCCTGCCCGAGGCGCAACAGCCCGTATCTGTAGCTACTTATGTGATTGCCGCAAACAGTGCACTGCCACACATCAAGGCACGAGCAGATTTTATCTGTGACGGGACGGATGATCAGGTCCAGATACAGCAAGCCGTTGATTCTATGAGTTCAATTGGCGGGACAATCTACCTTACGGAAGGGGAGTACTATATTTCAGGTACGATAACCGTAGATAAACCAGTATTCTTTAGGGGAGCGGGGGTGAATTGGCACTGGCGCGGAGGCTTGACAAGGGTATATCCTGTTGATGGAATCGACGGGCCGATCATTGATTCGGTGGGCGATTATTATCTTGGGGGAATATTTGATATTGGCTTTGATGGGTATTACATGACAGACGAACCAAACTATCCGGCTGTACTCATCCGTGCTACCGGGGGGGACTATCACATTGAACGAAGCGGCTTCTATTTCCTGAAGTTTCTAAATGCGGTTGAGGCACAATGTCATAATGTGTGGATTTACGACACTTGCTTTGAGGAGATAAAGCATTCAAGCGATGATTGTTACGCAGTACATGTCTCAAAAGGTGTAAGAAACAGGATTGTAAATTGTCATTTCCGTAATAACAAGAACTGTATCTGGTTTAGCGGCAGTGGTAGGGAGAACTGGATAAGCGGGTGTGATTTCCATGATACGGATCGAAGTGTATTACGGCTGAGCACAGATTGGGGCGTAGTAAGCAATTCATTTGTTTACAGCTATGATGATGCCGATGAGAGCTATCCAATGATCGAAGTGTCCGAAAGTATCGGGCGTTGGAATATTCATGATTGCGAACTTAATGCATTTACGGATACACCTATCGTCGAAGTAGCAAGCGGTGATATCTTATCCGAATTTACTTTCCACAACAATCGTATTCGCAATTTCCAAGGCTCAGCAACTGATATGTTCTCCGGCAACATAGTGAATCCACAGGTTAAAGATAATCCGGGATATGCTACGGAAAACGGAGGTGGGGCTTTGGTCGCAAACGGTGATATGATTACTCATGGGCTTGTTTCGACACCTACCGCAGTCTGCCTTACTGTCTCGGATGCGAGTCACATCGCCGCAGTAACAGCAACAGATGACACTAATATAACCGTTGGTCTAAAAGATAACGCCGGAAACAGCGTTAACACACCTGAACTGGTCTATTGGTATGCGGCGAGTCAATAAAAACGAAGTGGGAAAAAACACATTTCTGCGTGATTGCTTGCCGGGCTTCTCTGAGATGGTGCTACATCCCCTCCACGATCCTGGCGTGGCGATTAGAATTACCGTATCATGTTACCTACTACCGGATTCATAGAACCTTTGGCTTTGATGAACTTGGTAAAATAATCAGAGATTTCCAGCAGTAAAGGCAGTGGGTCCCGAACTATAAAATCATCGTGATAGCATTTTCTCTCGGGGATAATAAGCCTCAGGGCCTCTCTTACCTTGTCTCGCTTAATCAGTTCTACAAATGCCAGGCAATCTCCTATAAGCCATCTGCACTTTATCTTCCGATTGCGAATCACACCAGGGCCAATGTTATCTTTGCCCAGAGCGGTAAGATACCAAAGATAAGGGAAATCAATGCCGGAAAATAAAGCTAATGCCAAAGCCCCCCACAACCTTGGATTGATTTCTATCAATCTGAACTCGCCGTTTTTATCTGCCACGAAATCCAGATGCGCCACTCCGTGCCACTCTAACCTATCCATTATGGAGACAGCCTTAGATATTAGCTGGTGGTTATCATAGGTCTCACGCAGTGTAGAGGTACCGAACTTGCCTTGTTCTTTACACCGCAAATACCTTTCAGCAAAAGATGCGACACATCGTCCATGGTCATATAGAACACATACCCCCGCAGCTTCCCCCGGCAAAAACTCCTGGACGATTGGCCATCTTTCGTGAAATAAACCAAAGGTTTGAACAAGCTCTTTAAACATATCAGCCCCCTCATCCTTATCGTGCACTATACGAACGCCCTTGGCACTATTTCCTGTTCTTGCTTTTATAACTATGGGGTAGGTAGTGGTCCTGGCCATATTTTTTAATTCCGCCAGAGATGTGACTTCTATAGTTTCTGGCACGGGACACCCTGCTTCTTGGGCCATGTCAAGGACAGTAAATTTATCTTCAGCTATTCTATAATTATCCCACTCCGGTAGAGCAATGCTCACGCCCGAAGGTAGGTCGCCCCTGTGCCTACAGAATATCCCCACGTCCTCATGGCCAGGTAGTAAGACTTCAGCCCCGGTTCTTTTTAGGGCTTCACAAGTCAGCTCAAAATATCTTTTCGGCTCAACAAAGAAGTCAGGCAATTTGGTGAACGATTTGCAATACCTCGAAAATCGCGACATGGCCAACGGTGAAGCATCTCCAACATGAACATCTATGCCTCGTCGTCCTAATGACAGAACCACTGCATAAGAACTCCGGCACCACCCGTATGTTACAAATGCGGGAGGCGCACTAACATTCTTCCCTTTTTTTGTATTCGAATTTACAGCCTTCCGGACTTTGCGAAGCATTCAAAACTATCTGTAAAACAGGAATCCTCTCTCATTCTGATCACTTCTTCAGCTTCTCGCAGCTTTTTCTTATCTCCTCTTGCTTCAAAACGGCCCCGACATTATCCAAAAAACTATTGGTCCATTTATCGCAAAGTGACCCCATCGTATTTCTAAAAGGATACGCCGTTTTAACCATCACCTTAAACTTGCCTATATATGCCACATTAAGAATCGCGTATTCCTTCGAAAAGCCAAATACCTTCATTAGATGTTCCTGAATGTTGGTTTTATGATGAATACTTCGAGAACCATCCAAAACGTAATCCATCTTTTTTTTATTCAGATAATAATCCAAAATCCCATCGAGAAGTCCGTAGCCTGAGTATTTCTTCAGAAAGGCCGGAACATGCCTAATGTTAGACAACCATACGGCATTATTTTGAATATGGTTCTCAGAATAACTGACAAGAATATCTTTATAAAAACATCCGATATACTCGACAACATCCGGCCATTTATCTACAGTTTTAGCCCGATTTTTTAATACCTGCTGCGACTCCACATAAACTTTACCCTTGTAGCGGGTAGTTGCCAACTTAGCAACTTTAGGACATTCAGAGATGACTTCATTGGAGGATAAAGGGCGTACTGTATAAAACTTCTTTCCCTGCCTAATCATCCAACGCTTCTTCTTGTCCTTAATATGTCCAATATCCCAAGGGCCTCTTTTAAGAACATACCACCATTCACTGCTTTGCTCTCTTCCAAACTCCCTGTCCCATCTTGCAAAAGGCCGACCCGACATCCTAAGCACTTCTTGTGCAACTTCTGCAGATATCTGGGGGATACAGTGCGGCAAATAGGCCGGTACCATAAAGCCCTGATATTCATACCAATCAATGCCCCCAACCGTAATCACATAATTGCCCTGTTCTTTTAGGAAATGCGCATAACTATTATCTGTCTTCAGCTTATTGTCATTGCTGTTATCAGTCATCAATCATTCTCGAATCATCCCGTATTTCTCGACCAGAGCATCCAATGCCACAGCTATTTTATGTGTGTCTTCATCTTGGTCCCGCGTAACACGACGGGTACGAAACGACTCCGGGATTTTTACCTCTGTCCTGCAATTGAACGAGAACCCCCGTTTTGATAGACTGTTCACAAGCCTTTTCGCAAAACGGCGAGGGGAACGGCAGCTTTTGTAGTAATCAGCCTCGAAGAAGATATCCGAATGTCGCGCCTGCAGTTCATCAAGCCGACGATTGATGAAAAATGTCTGCCGGGCAACCCGCTCATAAGGTGTCTTTCCTGGCCCCGATCGGTATTCTTTGGGTATAGCGGAGGGTATCTCAACATAGGTGCCGTCCTTTGTTCTCATCCCCATCAACATTGAGTGAGCCGAAGTAAGAGAATCCCTTTTTACGCGAATGATGAGACACTTATCGAAAAGTGAAGCAAGCTCATCGATATAAAAGGCATGTGCCAGAAAGCCCGCAAGAAAAGGCCGTCTGTCTATCCTGTAAATGGCATTCATCACCTTTATAAATCTTTGTAAACGCGCATTGTCCGGTTTAGGCTCAGTTTCAATTAGATGCTGATCGCACCAATACCGCCAGAATTGATGAGCTTGCGCCGGGCCGTTTAGTCCTGCGATAAAACCAAAGTCAGAGCGGTAATTTGAAATATATGGACGAGTAATCCATTTCGATAGCCAGTATCCAACCAAAGGAGTACGGTAAAAAAGGTAATGAAGATTGCTAATCAGCATACCATCAATCGTTTGTGTCACGAGCTGAAAGGTAAGGGTTGTACCACTGCGTGGAGGCCCGCAAACTGCGATAAAAGGCATATCTATTTTTTTGCCGTCTAATTCGTTCCGCAAAAGTACTGATTCAATTGCTCTAAAAACACCAATGTCCATTTTCTGAAATAGATATCCTAATTTTTTTTGCATTAAAAACATTTTCTTATAACGAACAATAGGTTTGTTTTTGCAATGTTACTTGCGCCGAGAATATCAATGTTTAATACACCATTGACCATTTTAATTGATTCATTTCTTCGTTTTGTATTGAGCCCGATCAATCCAGACAGCGACCCACTTATCAGAGATAACTTTTGAGTTCCAGCCAAGTTTTTCTTCGAAGAGACGCCTGCTTGCAATATTCTCAATTGTTATACCGCCGCCGCGTATTCGAGCTACACCTCTTTCGAAAAATTTATTCGTCAAGTAATCGGCGAGTTTTACGGCATTACCTCCTCCCCGAAAATCGGGGTGTAGCGCTATCGGCATGAAAAATCCAATCGGCCCATCCGGTGGTGAACCCTCTGCTTCAGCAAATTTCTTTCCCTTTTTTTCTATAAACATCTCTGGAATAGCTTTTAAGTGGGCAAAAACCACCCTCCGTATCGCAGCACTTGTCAAACATCCAAAAAAGACATTCCAGCAAAGTGGAAAAAAATAGCGCACAGCAAATCGTTTTTGGATACCCGGCTTGAGTGTTCCCGCAGCAAAACCACCAACGCGCCCCGTCTCTGGTTCGACCAGGACCGCACCAAGGCTTTCAGGTTCCTTAACAAATAGTTCGTAATATCGTTTTACAATGTTACAGTTTAATACAGAAAAAATTGATACTGAAGCAGGAAAGCAATGTCTGTGTACCTCAACAACCCCATCCACATCATCAAGTGTCATGTCCCGTACTCGGGGTTGTTCTGTCATCCCTGTCATTTTATCTTCCGATGACGAAACAGACATTTGTTGTTGCGGTGCCACCGATATTCAGCGTGGCTACCTTTTTTGCGCCGGCTACTTGATAATCCCCAGCGGTTTCTGTGACTTGCTTGTACGCATCAAGCAATTGTCGCGCACCTGTGGCACCAACAGGATGCCCACAACCAATAAGGCCGCCGGAAGGATTGATGGGCAGTTTACCCCCCATTTCGATAACGCCGTCCTCTATCGCCTCAAAGCACCTGCCGGGTTCCGTAAGCCCGAAATGGTCTATCGCCATATACTCTGAGGTCGTAAAGCAGTCGTGTGTCTCAATGACATCAATGTCCCAACAGTCCGCTATACCGGCCCGCCTGTACGCATCCAATATCGCCCGGCGGGTAATAGGCAACACGTACTCATCTTGAGCGGAGTCAGCTACTTTCCCGGCAAATTCTATCGGGGCCGTTGTGTGGCCCCAGCCTAAGATTTTCGGAATCCGGCCGATATCAAGGTTTCTTTTTTTCGAATATTCGTGAGCAAACTCAGTCGAAGCAAGATACAAACATACCGCCCCATCTGTTACCTGAGAACAATCGGTAACCTTGATCCGGCCGCTGATTGTCTTATTGTATTTGCCTATTGTGCCTGCGTGTTCACAGTTCATAAACCAGTCGCGAGTTTGAGCATTCGGATTGTTCCTGGCATTACTGTAATTGATGTCGGAAATCTTAGCTAAGTATTTATTATCGAGTCCATATCTCTTATCGTACTCGTCACCGAGTTTGCCGAAAAGTTTAGGAAAGGGAAATTCTATTCCATCACACTCTTTTTCATACCAGGCCGCAGTACCTAAAAACTCTCCTCCCTTGGCCGGGCTGGCAGTTTTCATCTGCTCAACACCTATCAAGCATATCAAATCATAGATGCCTGCCTGTATGTGAGCCACAGCCGAAAGTGCCGCTACCGCGCTGGAGGCACAGGCTGCTTCAAAGCGCATTGTTGGCAGTCCCTTAAAGCACGGGTCAAAATCAACAAAGAATGCTCCAAGATGTGCCTGCATACAGTATAATTCAGCAGCGAAATTGCCTACGAAAGCCGCGTCTATTTGGCGTGGTTCAATTTCCGTTGCTACTACGCTTCCCTCGTACGCCTCGCGCATAATCGCCGCTATATGTTTATTTTCTCTGCCCCAGTTCCTGGCAAAATCCGTTTGATAGCCGCCTAATATAAATACCTGCTTATTATTCACCTATTATCCTCTATCCCGTCCTGTCGAAGCGCCGGGCCGGACCTGGACGGCATATTCA
>QNBT01000100.1 GCA_003644205.1 Planctomycetota bacterium
AGAACTGTGCCCGCTGTGAAGGTGCGGGCATATTTATTGGGACTCAAAAGAAAAAGCTATCTGGACAAGCGCTGGTCGCCCCATGAGCTTGAGTTGCTTATGAGGCTGTATCCCTATTGCAAGTGTACACGGGATGTAGCCAAACAAATCGGGCGTCCCTTGACGGCAGTAAGACAAAAGGCATACGACCTCGGTATTAAGATGGAGAAATATCAGCTTTTTCCCGAGAGCGACAGGAACCATATATAGGCAAAGAAGGCGGCTTTGGGTCCATCTTCTCTTGCTTAAAAGCGGCTTATATGCTCTCGCCGCTTTTGTATGCCTCAAATGAACGTCAATTCTTGGCGGCAGGTTAATACTCCGCTGCCATAAAAAAACCTGTGAAATATTCGCCCTTGGCCTATATACTATCCGCTAAATCGGTTCTACTTTGGTAACAAAAGATTTTTACGGATTATACGTTTGGTTAGCCACAGAGTTTTTTAGCCACAGAGGACACAGAGGACACAGAGAAATGAATTGCAAACAGTGTAAATCCGTGTTAATCCGTGTCTAATATCATTATGGACCACTTTAATTACAAAAATGGCAGATTGTTTGCCGAGAAGGTCGATGTTGCCGATATCGCCGGCCGGGTGGGTACGCCTGTCTATATCTACAGCAAGGCCACTTTCGGCGACCATCTGCAAAAAGTCCAGGCCGCCTACGCCGATGTTGAGCACTTGATATGCTACTCCATCAAGGCCTGCGGAAACATAAATATCCTGAAATTCTTAGCTGAGGCCGGCAGCGGTTTTGACATCGTAAGCGGCGGTGAGCTGTACCGCGCACAACTGGCCGGTGCAGATTGCTCAAAGATAGTATATGCCGGTGCCGGTAAAACAGACGCTGAGATTATAGAGGCCCTCAATGCAGAAATTGGCTACTTCAATATAGAGTCGGAGGCTGAGTTTGAGAACCTTATCAAGTTGGCGAAAAAGACCGGCCATAAGACCAAAGCGGCCCTGCGTGTGAATCCTGATGTTGATGCCAAGACTCACCGGTACACGACTACGGGACAAAAAGAAACTAAGTTCGGCGTTGACATCGAACGCGCCCACGACATCTTTAGTAAATATGGTAAGAACGATAGTGTCCGTCTTTGTGCGATTCACGTTCACTTAGGTTCTGCCGGTAAGACGGTCGCCCCTTATGTTGAGGCTATGCAGAAGACGCTGGTACTTATTGAGCAATTGAGAGGTGACGGCTTCAGCATAGAATCGCTCAATATCGGCGGTGGTTACGGTGCAGATTATGAAACGGATACTGCGCCGGCCGCTGCCGACTACGCCTCGGCTATTATTCCGTTTGTGAAGGGCAAAAACCTAAAGCTCATCCTTGAGCCCGGTGCAAGCATTGCCGCCAATTCAGCGATATTGCTGACGAAAGTTTTGTACCTGAAAACCGGCGGCGAGAAAGAATTTGTCATCGTCGATGCCGGCATGAACGACCTTATCCGTCCGCCTCTGTATGATGCATTCCACTTCATCTGGCCGGCAAAAGTCGGGAAGCAATTTGTGCCCAACAAAAGGACAAAGCAGCCACAGATTGACGGTCTGCAGATAGTCGATGTGGTCGGTCCGGTCTGCGAAGCCGCTGATTTTTTTGCAAGGGAACGCGCGATTCCGCCGGTCGCACGCGGAGACCTTATCGCGATATTCACTGCGGGAGCCTACGGTTTCACAATGAGCAGTAACTATAACGCCCGTCCAATGGCGGCTGAGGTACTCGTTGACGGCGATAAGTTCACCATAATAAGGAAACGTCAGACTTACGAAGATTTAGTCGGTTTGGAAAGAGGCCTCGACATTCAGCAGTAATAACAGGCGTATTCGGATATATGTCGGTGCGAAAGATATTTGCGGTAATTAAAAAATATATTCCGGCTTTCATAGTCGGCATTGGCTTTAGCATACTAAGCTTTGTTGGGCTAAATGCCGCTATGGAACCCACATCAACGTCTCACTATTGCGGCAGCAAGTGCCACGAGATGCAGACAGCTTATCAGACTTGGGAGATTTCCGTCCACGCGTCGGGACAAAACGGCGTTCGTATCGAGTGTATTGATTGCCATCTCCCTCCAAAAGATAAGTTCTTTTCGCACGTCGCGGCCAAAGGATACTATGGCGCCAAGGATGTTTATAAGCACCACTTCGGCGGCGAATATGATTTGGAAAAAACTCGCAAAAAAGTTTTGGATTCGATGCGGGATAAAACGTGCGTCTATTGTCACGATAACCTGTTGGCAAAGCCCGGCGGCCCGGCCGCGAGAATCGCACACACTGCTTCTCTGGCTCGTCCCGATTCGCCGGAGGCGAGATGCCCGGCCTGCCACGAACAGACAGGCCATCAGCGCGAGAGTAAATTGTTTTCGCCATAAACTATTATAGAAGGATAATATCATGAAGTTATTAAAGGTCACATCAATACTCTTTTTCATAACAGGCCTCCTCTGGTCGCCGGTTCCAATGGCTTTGGGACAGGACCAATCGAAACAGAATCCAATTGGGACAATTAAGGAATATCGGATAGAGCGAAGTGTTTCCGAGGATGCAGCCGAGTGTATTGAATGTCACGCCAAAGAAAGTGGAGGTATCGTGGCCGACTGGGCTGGGAGCAGACACGCCCATGTAAACATTACCTGCCTTGATTGTCACGGTGCGAGTCCGGCTGACAGTGATGTGAGCAAGGATCATCTGCAATATGACAAGACAAGAATCAGCGGCATTGTCTCGCCGAGGGATTGCTCGAGATGTCATCCGACCGAAGCAGCCGAGTACAACCGTAGCAAACACGCCAACACACTCGAAATTATATGGAAAATCGACCCATGGCTCAACGACGGGATGAACAATGAAATCGAGCGGGTAACAGGGTGCGAACACTGCCACGGCAGTATAGTGAAAGTGGTAGGTGGCGAGTTTGATGCAAGCACCTGGCCGAACGTCGGCGTCGGCAGGATAAATCCCGACGGCAGTAGGGGCAGTTGTTCGAGCTGCCACACGAGGCATAAGTTCTCGCTGGCCGAGGCAAGAAAACCGGAGGCCTGCGGACAGTGTCATCTGGGGCCGGACCATCCGCAGATAGAGATATATGAGGAGTCCAAACACGGTGCGATTTATCATGCCGAGGGCGACAGTTGGAACTGGACCGCCGCGCCGGGCACATGGACGCCGGGCGTTGACTACCGCACACCTACCTGTTCGGTTTGCCATATGTCCGGTGTAAGCAATGTGCCTACCACGCACGATGTAACGGAGCGCCTCGCGTGGGAGACTCAGGCGCCGCTCACCATCAGGCCGAATGAGTTCAAGCCCTACCCTGCCAAGACCGACTGGAGCCAGGAACGCGAGAAGATGGAGAATGTTTGCCTGTCGTGCCATTCTGAGAACTGGACAAAAGGCCATTTTGCCCGGTTTGACAAAGCTGTTGGCAATTACAACGACAACTATTTCAAGCCGATGAAAAAGCTTATCGAGAAGCTCTATGAAAAGAAGCTGCTCAGCAAGGACAAGGACCTCGACGAGGAGCTTGAAATTGACATGTACGAGCTGTGGCACCATGAGGGAAGACGGGCCCGCTTTGGTGCGGCGATGATGGCGCCGGATTATACGTGGTGGCACGGTTTCTATGAACTTAAGAAAAGGTGCATGGAGATTGAAGAAAAGGCCGAGCACCTTCTGCAAAGCCAAAAACCTGCAAAGGTATTTGATGTAAAGGGGGCCGGCGGCGACACAACACACGAGGTCGAGATTATTCAATAAATTCGTGGCTCGTGGTTAGTCATAATTGGTGCGATT
The DNA here is from genome assembly GCA_003644205.1 of Planctomycetota bacterium. Lineage (GTDB taxonomy): Bacteria > Planctomycetota > Phycisphaerae > Sedimentisphaerales > Anaerohalosphaeraceae > QNBT01. The sequence goes on from QNBT01000100.1 coordinate 3,840, forward strand.
CATCGCACCCTACTATGTTGGGTTCGGGGGCAAGCAGAGGATGAGATTTTTCTGGTTTCCCGCTCCCCGCTTTCGCTGGGTCAATCTTCGCGGGAATGACAGTGTGGCGCAGGAAAGGGTTATGAGATTCGCTTCAGAGCGGGTTTGGCGGCGGGTTTATAGTCTTTTAAGAAATCAAGCCAGCTTGACCAGGCATTTCTGTAAACTTGGCCGGAGAAGAGAAAGCCGTCATTGTGCGAGCCGGATATCTCGATGAATTCTTTCGGCTCATTTGCGGCGTCGTAGAGCCTCAGGCCGAACTCGAAGGGAATGACCTCGTCGTTTCGGCTGTGTATTATCATGACGGGCAGGTGCACGCTACGGACGTAATCGATAGTGGGGTAGCTGAATCGGGCGGCCATGCGAACGGGCATATAGGGATAAAACTTTTTACCGATATCAACATAAGAGGTGAAACTGCTTTCGATGATAAGGGCCCCGGCCTCGACCTTTGTGGCGAGGTATGCAGCGATGCTTCCGCCGAGCGACCTGCCGAAGAGGATTATTTTCTCAGGAGGGATGTTTTTCTTTTGTGTGAGCCATTTGTATGCGGCTTCGACATCGTGGTATGTTCCGGTTTCAGAAGGTTTGCCCTCGCTGGCGCCGTAGCCGCGGTAGTCAAAAATGAAGCAGTTGAGGCCAAGCTCGTTCAGTATGTTTATGGTGTCGAGTCGATGTGTCATGTTGCCGCCGTTGCCGTGGCAGAAAAGGACCGTGAAGGCTGCATTTTCGGCTGGGATGAACCATGCCGCCAGTTTCAAGCGGTCTTTCGTCTCGAAGACGATGTTTTCAAAGTGCAGGTTGATGTCGCCGGGATTGTAAGGGACCTGGCGGACGGGGCTGTACAGAAAAGATGGCTGCATAAAGTACAGTGCCAGCGCAAGGATGGTATAGGCGAGAAAAACAACCAGTATGATTGACCACCCTATCGACATTATCGAGCCCTTTCGAGCTTTTGCAACGAGGTATATGACCCAAAGCGTTACCACCAAGGCCAATAGAACACGCAGCCAGGTAGTTGCAGCCAACAAGACGTATCTCCAGGCCAATTTGCGCTCCTAAAATCCGTTCGAACCATTTTAGTTTGCCAGAGCCGGCAAGACAAGCTACAATTTCGGCTATGATTAAAAGGAGAAAGACGAGCGTAGTCAAGGTAGATTCCGTGCGAATCGGCTCGCCCCGGCCGATTGTGATACAGTCGATGACGAAGGTGGCGACGACTGACGTTGCCCGCTGCATAAAGCAGGCCGGCCGGCTCGCCTCAGCGGGGGCGGGGCTTGTGCGGATTGCCGTGGCGACGAAGGCGGACAGCAGGGCGTTTGCGAAGATAGTGGAAAAGTCGCCGGTGCCTTTGATTGCGGACATTCATTTCTCGGCGGCAAGGGCGATAGAGGCGATAGAAGCGGGGGCGGCCAAGATTCGGCTAAATCCTGGTAATATCAAGAAGCGAGCCGATATTTTACGAATAATCGCATCGGCTAAGGCTTGCGGTACAGCGGTTCGGATCGGGGTAAATGAGGCGAGCATCCGCGACCTGAAAAAAGCGGATGTGCCGGCGGGCAGACGCGTCGGACTGATGTTGAGGGAGATGACAAAATATGTTCGGTTGTTTGCCAAGGCCGGGTTCAGCAATATCGTATTAAGCGCGAAAAGTGCCGATGTTGTGCGGACGATAGAAATCAACCGCCGGATTGCGGAAAAGTTCAGCTACCCGATACACCTTGGGCTTACTCATGCGGGTTTGCCGGAAGATGCCAAAGCAGCATCAGCGGTGGCTATTGGGGCTCTTTTGGCTGAGGGTATCGGAGATACGATAAGGGTGAGTGTCGCCGGTGACCCGATGCAGGAAGTTCTGATTGCGAAGGAGATACTGCAATCGTTAGGTCTGTATAAGCTCAATGAACCTGAGCTTATAGTGTGCCCGACCTGCGGAAGGTGTCAGGTTGATGTGGTTAAATTAGCCCGGCAGGTGAAACGAGTGCTTAAAGATGTAAAGAAGCCGGTGCGTGTTGCGGTGATGGGCTGTATAGTGAACGGCCCCGGCGAGGCGGTCGATGCTGATGTGGCTGTATGTGCTGCCAAGGGGAAGGGTGTTATTTACCGCCACGGTCGGAAAAGGACGACCGTCCCCGAAAACAAGCTGATAAAAGCGCTGGTAAATGAACTGGAAAAATGTTAAATTGCCCGCTCTGAGTATTTGTCGGTGTTACCTGTGTTCGATTAGCAATGCAAAAGCCAATAGTCAGGAGATTAGCTTATCATGAGTGAGTATTCGGTAAGTCCGTCGGGCGAGAAGTTTGCGATTCCGCGGGAAAATGAGTATGCAGGTGAGTTTGAGCGTGTACGGAGTCTTGTTGAGGCGGCTCGGGCGGAAGGAAAAGAGATAGTAGTTGTGATGGGTGTGGGTTTTGTCGGCGCGGTGATGGCTGCGATTGTGGCTGATACGGTCGATAAAGGAACGGGCAAGCCGAGCAAGTTTGTTATCGGCTGTCAGCGTCCGAGCACCAGAAGCTATTGGAAGATACCGCTCCTTAACAGAGGCGAGTCGCCGGTGAAGGCCGAGGACCCTGAGGTTGACCCGATGATTAAAAGGTGTGTGCTTGAGAAGAAAACGCTGGTCGCCACCTATAACAGCGACTGTCTGAAGTTGACTGATTGCGTAGTTGTGGATGTTCAGTGCGACTACAGCAAGCAGGACCTTGGGAATCTGAGGACCGGCGAGGCGGAGATGAAGGCCCTTGAGGCGACTATTAAAACTATCGGCGAGAAGGTGGGGCCGGATTGCCTGACGCTGATTGAGACCACCGTTGCGCCGGGGACGACCGAGTTTGTCGCCTGGCCGATAATGAAAAAGGCGTTTGCGGCGCGCGGGATTGATTCTGAGCCGCTGCTTTCGCACAGCTTCGAGCGAGTCATGCCGGGCAGGGAATACGTATCGAGTATCCGCGATTTCTGGCGGGTGTGCTCGGGATGTAACGCCGAGGCGCGGCGGCGGGTTGAGAAATTCCTGCATGAGGTGCTGAACACCGCCGATTATCCTTTGACCGTGATGGATAGGCCGATTGAGTCTGAGACGACCAAGATTGTTGAGAATTCCTACCGGGCAACTATTCTGGCGTATCTTGATGAGTGGTCGCTGTTTGCGGAGCGCAACGGCGTTGACCTTATCAAGGTGATAAAGGCAATCAAGATGCGACCGACGCACAGTAATATGATATTTCCCGGCCCGGGTATCGGGGGGTACTGTCTGCCGAAGGATGGTGGGTTGGGCTATTGGGCGTATAAGCACATTTTGGGTTTCGAGGATGATATATTTAAGATTACCACGACCGCCATTGACATAAACGACAC
>QNBT01000101.1 GCA_003644205.1 Planctomycetota bacterium
AGTAACGGCGAATTCGGTGACCGGCTTATTGATTGTGCCGGACGGTTTGGGCTCACTTTTGACACTTACTCTCTGGAGTGGGGGCGCATGTTCAGCCCTGATGATATTAAAAATATTATAGATTCGAGTTCCGGCGTGAAGTGGTTATGGGCGGTCCACTGTGAAACTTCAACCGGAATGTTGAATGACCTGGCAACACTCAAAAATACTTGTAGAGAAAAAGGTATCCTGTTATGTGTGGACTGTGTCAGCTCGATAGGCAACGCTCATGTAGATTTAGAGGGCGTTTATCTTGCCTCAGGAGTTAGTGGCAAGGGCTTGTGTTCGTATTCCGGTCTATGCATGGTCTTTTACAATCATGGTTCTGCGGAACCTGATAAACGTTTGCCTGCTTATCTTGACCTTGGCACATATTCTCGAAGGCATGGAGTGCCGTTTACTATTAATTCAAATCTCATAAATGCACTGCGCGAGTCACTGGAAAGGCTGGATATCAACAATAGACTCCGGCAGATTTTGATTTTGTCCGACTGGCTCAGAAAACAACTTCGTGATATAGGTCTGAAGATTATTGTGGATGATGAATCTGCGTGTGCGAGCGTGATAACCATCAGTCTTCCGCGGCGGCTTAACTCTGAAGCTATCGGCAGAAAACTGGAGCTTGAGGGTTACTTCACGAGCTATAGAAGCGGATATTTGCTAAAGAGAAACTGGATTCAAATATGTCCTATGTCATGTTTATCAAAGACAGATATCGAGCCGTTGTTGGTGATTTTACGAAAATTTTCCTTCAAGCAGCGTTTTTGAGGGGATATGAAAATGGAAGGCTTTATTTTTCTTCTGGTCATGATGGCCATTTGCGTTGTTCTGGCTGGGCCTGTGGCACTGGTAATCGCTGTTATCGCGCTGAACAGGTCAAGAGAGCTTTCTGAACAATTTCGACGAAAAGAGATAGTTTCTGAACAGCCTGTGCAGGATAAATCGCCCGCGCCGAAAGTATCGGACATTCAGCAAACACCGGAGCTGGTGGCCTCTGGTCAAGAAAAAACTGAAGTTACACAAAAAACTGCAGAAGTAATGCAGAGAGAAAATGAACCCGAAAAAGAGGCGCAAAAGGCGGCCTTTCGGGCCGCTGCCGAACGAATTAGGCGGCGGGAAAGGGAGATTGCTATAGAAAGAACCGTCAGCCTGGAGCAGCGCATCGGTACGCGCTGGATTGCCGTCGCAGGGACAATTACGGTCATTGTGGGGGTGGCGTTTTTCCTCAAGTATGCTTATGACAACTGGGTCATTGGGCCCATGGCACGGGTGCTCATAACCGCGGCCGGCGGGCTTGTAGCTCTCGCAGCCGGAGAGGTAACGAGGAGGCGCGGATACGAGATTGTGGCTAAATGTGTAACCGCCTTGGGATTCGGCGTACTGTACGCCGCCGTCTTTTCCGCCTATAGGTGGTATGGACTGATAGAGGCCACACCTGCATTTGTCCTGGCAATACTTATAACTGCCGCTGCAATGTTTTATGCCGTAGCTCTCGATGAAGTGGTCATCGCGGTTCTGTCCTTATTCGGCGGATTTTGTACACCGGTCATAGTCTCAACAGGCGAGAATCTGCCTATGCCATTATTTGCATACGTTTTGGTTTTGGGCGCCGGCGCGATGGTCTGTGCCTATTATAGAAAGTGGCGGACGGTGAACATTCTCGCTTTTGTCGGGACTTTCGTTTTGTACACCGGCTGGTTTGAAAAATTCTATCGGCCACAGGTCAGAGCAGTCGAGGGGGTTCCTGAACAAATGGCGATAGCGCTGAGTTGGCTTGGTGTGTTCGGCGCGGTTTATCTTATCATGCCGATACTTTATGAATTGGTAAAGAAGGTCAAGGCCGATAAAGAGGATGTGCTGTGTATATTAGCTAACGCTGCGGTGGTATTTTATTACCTATGTACGATTTTGCTTGACCAGTTCCGCACCGAACTTGCGTTTTGTGCAGTCGGGCTGTGCCTTATCCACCTGGCTATGCTGGCAGTGGTAAACGCACGCTGCAAAGACGACGTGAATCTGAAGCTTGGGCTGCTGGCGGTAGCGATGTTTTTCCTGACTGTTGCGCTGCCGCTTTACTTTGAGATGTACGCACTTGCAATGGCCTGGGCGGCCCAGGGCGCTATATTGACGGTGTTCGGATTGCGTTATCGAAGCGGCTTGACTTTGGCCGGTTCAGCAGTGGCGCTGCTATTGAGTTTATGTCAATTATTGTACCGCCTGCCGATGCATGACGAAGCCTTTCGGCTCCTGTTTAATCCGGCGTTCGGAACGTGGTTATTTGTAGCGGCTGTACTATTCGTCTGCTCAGTCATATATCGACTAACCTCGACGTTAGAACGGGCAATGCGAGAATATATTGCACAGATATATTACGGCCTGGCGGTGCTTTTGCCGGCCTCGGCCGCTGCCATAGAATGGTACTGCCACTGCGAATACAACATGCTTGACGCAAACAATTGCTTTTCAAAAGGCTTTATTCTCATCCTGACCGCGACAATGACGTTATTTGTTACTCGGCCCTTATGTCCAAGTGGGACAATCGGGAAACTTTTGGCGACGACCGTGGCCGTCAGTGGGGCAACTTTCACGTCTATTGTGTTTACTGAATTTCACAGGGGGGGCTTTTTATTATTTGCGAACGTGGATTTTGGGATAGCTTTTGCATTCATCGCGTCCTTGTTTATAGCAGCGTTTCTGCTGCGATGCCGTGCATCGGAAGATAAGCCTGATGATGTTTTCAGTTCGGTTTTCGTCCTGGCGGGAATAATTGTATTGTGGATACTGATGACAGAGGAAATCTATTATTACTGGCGCTGTAGGAACGAGTATGTGCAGGCAGTGGCAAACTGGAAATTTTTGGCGAATATGTATATATCGATAATGTGGGCCTTTTATGGAGTGGTCTTAATGGTAACAGGTTTCTGGCGAAAAGCGACCATGCTTCGTTATATCGCGCTGGGGCTGTTTGCTTTATTGTTGGCGAAAGTATTCATCCTGGATATGGGCACCGTCAAGAGTGTATATAGAATTGCCGCGTTCCTGGCAACCGGAATTACACTGGTTGGCGTATCTTACCTTTACCAGTTTCTAAAGAAAAAAAGCTTCTTCGAGGCGAGGTAATGATTAAGCTGAGGATGTTCTTAAATTTGTTTGTTCTGCTTACCTTGCTTAGTGGTCAGGTAGTTCGCGGCCAAATAGATGCTCGCGAGAAGGTGATTGAATTTATGCGGTCGGCTGACATGGCTGATAAGCTCGATGCGCCGGTGAGGATTTCGGTCAATGATTCGGGGGTTGTCTGCATTACAGATGAGGGTCATTTTATCACGCAATATGTACTGAAGCAGCCGGAGCTTAGCGCAGATGTTGCAGTGATAAAGGAGCCGGATTTCGAGATTCCGCCGACCTGCACAAAGGCTGTGATAGTAACGCACGGCTGGCTTGACACAGGTGCCGACTCCTGGCCGGCTGATATGGCGGCTGCTATCAGTCAAAGGCTTGACCCGAACGAGTGGGTGTGTGGTTTTTTCGACTGGGCGGGTGGTGCGTCAGTGGTAAGACCCGTTGATTCCGCCAGGTATGCGCGGGATGTCGCCGGTGCCCGGCTTGGACGAGCGGTGTTAGAGCTTGACGCAGAATTTAAGCATATTCATCTAATCGCCCACTCGGCAGGCTGCTGGGCTATAAACGAAGCGGCCAAAAGGATTGCCGGCCAAACAGGCGCAGTGATTCACCTTACTTTTCTCGACGCGTACGTGCCGCCCTTCTGGAAAGAAACCAACCTTGGCAAGATTGAAACGCCCGGCTGGGTGGAACACTACTATACAAAGGACTTTACTCTTGCTGCCACTCACACCGACCTGTCCGGAGCGCACAACGTGGACATAACGGCTCTCGATGGCCTTATTAAAGACCACAAGTTTCCCTATCGATGGTATTATGCAACGGTTGCAGGTAATTACCGTCCAACCGATAGAGAAAAGAACCAAAAAGTAATAACCAATAACAAGGGTCTTAGTTATGGTTTCGACAGGAGCCTGGAAGCGGGCCGGCGGAACTGGCAAGAGAGCCTGACGCTTAAGAGGGGCCGAAAGGCTGTTTTACTTCGCAAAAGCGAAAAGAAATAATTGTATAGTGTATGCGGTGAATACTACAGGATCCAAATTTGGTTCGACTTTCAGATGGCTTAATGTAACACAGTTTCTTGGGGCACTGAACGACAACGTCTTCAAGCTGCTGATAGTCCTGTTTCTGATCGCACTACAAGGCACTGATGTCGCCGGCAATGTAACGGCATTAGCGGGGGCCGTATTTGTGGTGCCGTTTCTGCTTTTCTCGGCGTTTGCGGGGAAATTGGCGGACCGTTTCAGCAAACGCAATATCGTTGTGTTGGCGAAGCTTGCCGAAGTTGTAGTGATGGCGGCTGGGTGCGTCGCGTTCCTGTCGAAGAACATCTTCGGACTTTACTGTGTGTTGTTTTTCATGGCGACTCAGAGTGCGTTTTTCGCACCGGCCAAATACGGGATTATTCCGGAGCTGGTAACCAGCGAGCAGTTATCGCGGGCAAACGGTCTGTTGGAGGGTCTGACATATCTGGCAATAGTGATAGGGATGGCTTTGGGGCCGGTGCTGGTTCAAATTACGTCAGGGCGTTACGGCCTGATGGGTTCGATTTGTGTGGGAATTGCAGTGGTTGGATTGATGACAAGTCTGCGGATAAACCCTACGCCGGCGGCAGGTGGAGGTAAGCGGGTCTCGCTTTTATTCGTGCGTGATATCTGGCAAACGATATGGAGCATTCGCAGCCGCCGCCCCCTGCTGTTAGCTGTGATTGGGTCGGCTTATTTTTTATTGATCGGCGGATTCATTTACTGCAACTTAATCCCGTATGGGATAACACACCTCGGCCTTGACGAGGTGCAGAGCGGGTATCTGTGGGTGATGGGTGCTGTTGGGATCGGCGCCGGTGCTCTTTGGGCAGGAAGGCTTTCCGGGCGGCATGTGGAATTCGGTATAATCCCGTTAGGAGCATTAGGTCTGACACTTTCGTCTGCGGGACTTGGTTTTGCACGGGGTGGTCTGTATCTAACCTTTGCTCTGGTACTTTTGATGGGCGCAAGTGCAGGGCTGTTTATCGTCCCGATTCAGGCTTATATTCAGCTTAAAAGCCCCGGCGCCCAGCGTGGTGAGATTCTGGCGGCTTCGGCCTTTTTGGGATGGCTCGGTGTGCTCTCAGCTTCCGTTCTGATTTATGTCTTCAGCAGCGTCTGGGGAATATCGGCAGGAGGTGTGTTTACGGTTCTTGGTGTGATGACGGTGGCGCCGACTCTGCTGACAATAATCTTGCTGCCGGATTTCCTGTTCCGTTTTGTCTGTGTGATGCTCACGCGCTTGTGTTACCGCATTAAAGTTGTAGGCGAAGAAAATGTACCTGCAGACGGAGGAGTGCTTTTGGTTTGCAATCACGTCTCCTGGGTAGATTCTCTGCTCGTAGCATCCACGCAGCAAAGGCCGATTAGATTTATCATAGAGCGACAGTATTATAACGTATGGTGGGTCAAGCCAATCTGCAAATTGATGCGGGCTGTTCCGATATCGTCCGATGACCCGCCGAAAAAGATTATGAAGGCCCTGCGCCAGGCGCGTCAGGCCATGGACGAAGGATTCATAGTGTGCATATTTGCCGAAGGGGCTATGACCCGCACGGGCATGCTGCGTCAGTTCAAGGGCGGTTTGGAACGTATCACGAAGGGAACCGGTTATGATATTGTTCCGGCATATATCGGCGGAGCATGGGGCAGCATATTCAGCTATTATTACGGCAAACCTCTTGCAACGCTGCCGAGGAAGTTTCCGTACCCCGTTTCGATTCACTTTGGGGCCGGACTACCGGCCGGTTCGTCAGCGAGCCAAATCCGGCAGAAAGTTATGGAGCTTTCATGTGACTATTTCAACGGCTTGAAGTCCGGCGCCAGGTCTCTGGCCTGTCATTTTATCGCCTCGGCAAAGAAAAATTGGCGCAAGCGTTGTATTTCGGACTCGACAGGAAAACGGCTCAGCTACGGCCGGACTCTTACCAGTGTACTGGCCCTTGCCTCCCAGATCGACAAACTCACGCAATCCCAGGACAAGGTAGGTATATTACTACCTCCTTCTGCAGGCGGGGCCCTTGTGAACCTGGCGGTAACTTTGTTAGGCAAAGTAGCGGTGAACCTCAATTACACGACGAGCGAGGAGGTAAGAAATCTGGCTGTCAATCAGTGCGACATCAAATGTATAATCTCATCACGCGGCTTTACAGAAAAAGCAGGACTTGCCGAGACAACAAAGGGCCTGGTTTTTCTTGAGGATATTGCAGCTAAAATCAAGCTGCCGGCGAGAATCGGCGCTTATCTGAAGGCCCGTTTCGTTCCGTTATTCTTTCTGACAATAGGGCGACGTCGCTGGGGTGATGACCCGGCAACTGTAATCTTCTCTTCCGGCAGCACGGGCAGGCCGAAGGGCGTTCTGCTCAGTCACCATAACATCCTGTCCAACATTGAAGGCCTGAGGATGGTCGTTCGGATAAAAGCTCAGGACAATCTTTGTGGGGTGCTGCCGTTCTTTCACTCTTTTGGATTTAATTGTGCCTTGTGGCTTCCTCTTGTCAGCGGAGTCTCCGTTGCCTATACAGCCAACCCGCTTGACGGCGAAACGGTTGGCGGGAGCGTGCGCCGGAATTGCTCGACGATACTATTTGCGCCACCAACATTCCTTTTGAGCTATATAAGGCGGACCCGCGCTGAGGACTTTAAGACCCTGCGTATGGTAGCTGCCGGGGCGGAGAAGCTGCGGAAACCTTTGGCGGACTCGTTCGAAAGTAAATTTGGAATCAGACCGCTGGAAGGTTACGGTGCGACGGAGCTTTCGCCTGTTGTATCATTGAATATACCGGACGAGGAAATCGGGGGTGTATCTCAGGTCGGAAACAAACCCGGTTCAGTAGGACATCCCCTGCCGGGGGTGGCGGTTAAGATTGTGGATGTGGAAAGAAGGGAGCCGTTGGAGACCGGCGATGAAGGACTGCTGATGGTCAAAGGCCCGAATGTTATGTTAGGATACCTGAATATGGAAAAAGAAAGTGCAGAGGTTTTAGAGAATGGCTGGTACAATACCGGTGATATTGCCAGGGTGGACGAGGA
>QNBT01000102.1 GCA_003644205.1 Planctomycetota bacterium
CCATCAATTGACGAGGTTAACAATTGGACAGGTTCGCGGTTCAAAAGTACTGTAACGCACGATTTGTCATGTCCGGATTATAACCTGAATGTCAGGCAGTTGCTTCACGTTGGTTACAAGGTTGCAGCGGAAATGGGTTCGGAGTATATCGAAGCATTAGAACGCTACGAGGATGTCATTGCCGACCACGTTACTTACAATATTTTTGAAAGACATATAAAGCCGATTTTTTATTAACGTCCCAAAGTTTGTGGGTAATCCGGTTAATCACTGTTGCTTTTGCCCGACGGGAGACTCTCAGCCGCGGCGAGACCGCGTCTCGACGGGTCGGAGCCGTTTTCTTACCTGCTGTCAGCCCCGAGGCGATAAACGCTTTTTACCCGATAGACTGGATTCCCGCCTTCGCGGGAATGACAAAAAGTGGTGGTAATAAATTGAGGGATTTTGTGGTGAAGCAGGGACAAAACCGGTTTCGAGGTATCCGGGCCCAGGTCATGGGACGTCTGCCGAGGCCGACGCGGCGGTTGGGGCTGCGGATGACGCCGATGATAGATGTGATTTTCCTGCTGCTTACGTTTTTTGTGCTGACGGCAAAATTTCGGACGCCGGAGCAGTTTCTTCCGATACAATTGCCGAGGGCTGACGCTGCTGTCGAAAGATTCGGCGTAATAGAACCTTTGATAATTAATATATCCGGCGAAAAAGGAATTTGCGCGGCCCAAATCGGACAACTGAGAACGGTTCGGATAGAGGGCGCACGATATGCTGAGGGACTCGCCGATTTTGCAAATAAACTGGCAGAGGTATTAAACCTGCAAAAAAGGACGACCGATGACCCGATAGAGATTCACTGCGACGATTATGTGAGGTGGGACGACTTAGTGAAAATCTACAACGTTCTGCAGGCGGCGGGCATAAGCGATATTACATTCCAGATGACCGGACAAAGCGATGATCCGGGCGATAAATAAATTTCTCATCCTGGGGGTGCCTATCCTGTTGGCAGGCTTAGGGGTAGTGTGGGCGCAGCCGATCCCGAGTGGTGATGATATTTCAGCTAAGGCAGAGGCGGCACGCGAGAGGCTGGGAAGATTTATGCGTGAAAGTATCGAGCCGAGGCTTGCCTACGAGTACAAGGAGCACTTTTTCGACGAAAAAGATGCGGCCCGGTTAGCCTCTCTTGCCGCCCCGGCAAGAGAGGACCTTCAGGGGATATACGATGCACAGGAGCGGATGCGAAAAAGCATCGAGGGTTACGAGGGCGAGGACTGGGACACCCTTTACGGGGCGACGGGCTTGTGGCGGAGGATTTGCACCGATGCTCAAAAAACTCGCCTGATGAAGGCCCAGGTTGACTATTACGTTGCGCTCACGGCTGAGCCCAAAGAGAGGCAACGCATTCTGCAGGGTCTTGTCGGTGTGTGTGAATTGTCCGAGCCTGCTTTCGGACGCAGCGCAGGGCTTTTGAAGGCCCGCGCGCTGGCGCTTATGGCCCGCAGCGAGAAGGCTTTCGAGGAACAAGCACGGAGCGGGTTTGAGTTGATTCTTTCGGCCGGCGATTTGCATGATGAGACATATTTCGAGTCGGCCTTAGAGAAATTAAAACTCGAACCAAATCCCGACAGCAGACAAATAGAGGCCCTTGCTGAAAGGTTGCGCCGGAGCAGGTGCGCCGATGACTTTGAACTGAACCTCAAACTGGCATTTCTTGCTCTGAGATTTGGAAAGGCTGGATTTCTAAAGGACCTTATTACCAAATGGCCCGAGGCCGAGGATTTTGCGGGGCGCGTAATACTGTCAGAGATAGTTGAACGGCGGGACGAGGACAATATGACGAATACTATCTTTGAGGTTGAACTTGCCGCCAAGGCTGCCCGGCAAAAGGGGATAGAAAAGTACAAAGAGCCGCTGGTGAAATTATGCAGGGTAGAAAGGTTTCAAACACCACTGCTGCTGTATGTTACGGCACGGGCCTGTGCGGAATCGGTGCCGGCTGAGGCGGTTGAATACTACCTTCGGGCGACATTGGCCCGGCAAAAGCTAAAAAGCAGCAAGCTGGAGCTTGATGCAGTACAGATAGCCGAACAAGGGGCAAAACTTGCACACAAAGTATATCACAAAGAACCTGCTCACCGGCGCATTGTGCGGCGGATGATAGATTATTATTGCAGGATTGCAGGCGACAGGGTCGATGAAACGGTCCAGTATTTTTACACCCGTTTGCTCAGCGGTGAGGGGCGAACCGGTGAGGCGATAGAGTTATTGCAAAAGATTGCGGAAAAAGGGGGAAGATTTGCAAATCGTGCTAAGCTGGACTTGATTGTACACGGTCTTGAGAACGGCTCGGAGGATTTAAGGTTTCGACATAAACTAACAGAGAAATTAAAAAATCTAATCGATTCGGTTGATAGTACAAGCGAACAGGATAGAGGAGTAAAGGCCGAGGCCGTCCGGTTATATTGTCAACTGATTTTGGAAAATGACGATAAAGCTTCCTCTCAGGAGGTGCTGACACTTCTTGAAGAAACGGAGGGTGTGGATATTCAAAGGTCGGGCATTTTAAGGGCGGCGGCCTTGAATGAATTAGGCAGATTGCCTGAAGCGGTGCGCCAATTGCTGCCGGCTGGGGAATCGAACGGCTGCGGGTGGTCCGGGCTGGGCTTGGAGGTTTTGAGCGCGGTTTTGGCCGGTCCCGTTGACCAATGGGCCGAGGAGATGCCGGACTTTGCCGCACTCATTCAAAATTGCTACAGGCTGGGACAGCGCCTTGCGGGATGTGCCCGGCAGAAGCAGCGGCCTTTGGCAGAGCTAATCTACGCCGAATTTAACGTGTTAGCCGGGGGGCAAGATAAGGAAAAACTTGCTGAGGCTGAGGGGATTTTGATTAAATTAGCCGGTGAAGGTTTCGATAATGATATTGATTGGCTCCGATGTAAGGCGAGATTATTAATGGCCAAAGGTGAATTTGCCGCAGCTTCGAGGGCCTGGGGGCGGATTCGAGCCGCTCGCAAGACAGCGGCGGGTAAACAAAGCCGAGAATGGTGGCGTGCGAAGTTCTATGAAATTCAGTGCTGGGGGAAATTGAGCGATACGACTGGAGCCGAGGTGGTTCATGCTGTTGAGGTTCTGCTGCACACGTACAGGAATATTCCCGAATTCTGGGCGATGAAACTTCAGGTCCTTAAAGACGACAGGGTTGACCAATGAAAGCTTGCAATATCTGGCAGTTTCGAGTACAATATATAGTGTTCTGTTACATAGGGCTTAATTGTCATTCCGCACTTGATGCGGAATCCATTTGTTCAGGTTCTGGATTCCTGCTTTCGCAGGAATGACATCTTAGTTTGGAGACCGGATAATGGCGAAGAGAGCAGGCGGTACTGGTAGTAAGAGACAGGCATGTAGCTTCTGCGGACGCTCGAAGAGGCAGGTTGATGCGTTTGTGGAAGGCCCGGGTGGGGTTTTTATATGCCCTGAGTGTATAGATCTCTGCTATGACATAGTGAAGCAGGAACGCAAGAGGAGCCATGGAGCGGGAGTTGCGCTGAAGGATATGCCGAGACCGCGGAAGATAAAGGAGTTTCTGGACCAGTATGTGATTGGTCAGGAACATGCCAAAAAATGTCTTTCGGTGGCGGTTCACAACCATTACAAGCGGTTAGTGCACACGGACACCGAGGACAGTGAAGTTGAGATAGAAAAATCTAATATCCTGCTGATAGGGCCTACGGGGGCCGGAAAGACGCTGCTTGCCCGGACGTTAGCAAAAGTGCTGCACGTACCGTTTGCGATATGCGACGCGACGACGGTGACCGAGGCCGGCTACGTGGGCGAAGACGTAGAGAACTTTCTTCTTCGGCTGCTTCAGTCGGCGGATTATGACCTCGAGTCGGCCGAACGCGGCATAGTCTATATCGACGAAATAGACAAGGTCGGCAAGACGAACCAGAACGTATCCATCACCCGCGACGTTTCCGGGGAAGGTGTGCAGCAGGCCTTGTTGAAGATGCTTGAAGGGACCACTGCCAATATCCCCCCACAGGGCGGCAGAAAACATCCCGAGCAGTCATATATTCAATTAGACACATCGCAGATAATGTTCGTTTGCGGGGGTACGTTTGTGGGGCTGGAGAACATTATCAAAAAACGCTTAGGCAAAAAGATGATAGGGTTCGACAGCGAGCAGGCCGGGCGGGCCGATACCAAGGCTGAATACAGCGACATAATCAAGCAGGTAATACCGGAAGATATTATTGAGTACGGGATGATACCGGAAATAGTGGGGCGGCTTCCGATTATCACGACATTGTCGGCACTTGATGCCGATGCACTTATGAGGATATTAACCGAGCCGAGAAACGCCCTTATCAAGCAATATCAAAAACTTTTCGAGATGGAAGAAGCTAAGCTCGAGTTTACAGAAGAAGCGCTGAAAGAGCTTGCCGCCAAGGCCCTTGAGAGAGACACCGGCGCTCGTGCCCTTCGGGCGATTATGGAGGAATTGATGCTCGATTTGATGTATCGGCTGCCTGAGAAACCAAAACCGGGCCAATATGCTGTTACCAGAGAGGTCGTTCGTGGCGAGGTGGATTTGTTTAAGGCAAGTCACCACGCCAAGAAAGAATCCGCATAATTGGGCCGAAAAGCTCCTGTGCGTTTATTTTACGGGCACATAGGACAGTTCTAAAGCTTCTGGGGCCGGTAAAACTCGTGAGGGTTCCGACATCTGCGGCGGTTCCGACCCCTGTGGCGTTAAAGCCGACCCTGTGGGCTGTTGCTCGTCTGGCTGTTGCTCCGGTTCGACGGCGGGAGCCTTAATAGAGGCCTCGAGCGCCTCGATTTGACTCATAAGCAGTTCCGTTTGGGCCTGGAGTATACCTTTTTCAACGGCGAGTTGATTCTTCTCATTTGTGGCCATGCTAATCAATCGGTTGTATTCCTTTATTGCCGATTTGAGGGAACTGAGGCGAAGCGCCAACGTCTTATTCTGATTTGCCAGCGCTTCCATCTGGTGCCTTATTTCTTGTGTGCGAATTTTTCTTTCCATGAACAGCCAGCCGTCGGTTGCGGTTATCACCACAATACCGACAATGGCAATAATCGCAGCAACCTGCCATACTCTCTTGGACTTGGCCTGGACCTTAAGCGCTCCAAATCTAATCCAGTCGGTTTTGGCAAGTGGGATAATCTCGGGGTCTTTGGGTTCTGTTTGGCTCGTATCCATCATCTACCCTTTCCAAAATTGTCTAAATCCGTTCAGCACAACCCCAGCACTCTGAGGATTTGTTGCGCCCTTACATCTTAAAAATACCACAGATGGCCGCTTATGGCAAGTGTAAAGTGCTTTGGAAGTGGATTTTTTTCAAAATTGCCGGAAAATTTTCCTTTACGCAAGACCACGTTTTAGAAGATGTTAGCGTCGCAACCCGCAACTGAAAGATAACCAGAACGCTACCGTTGCGCCATAAGTTGAGAAAACAGGCTCAAAGTGGCCCTGCGAAAACGCCGGCGGTTACGACAGAACGGTCAATTTACCATAAATCAGGAAGTATAAACCACTGACCCAAACAAAAATACGTTTCACAACAAAATGGTGCGGAATTACTGCCTCGGAAAGAAAATCCTTGACAGTTCAAGGTGATTTTGATAAGACTATTGACACCGGCAGAAGTGAATTATGCTTTTTATGTTGCTATTGGGACAGTCACCTGTTTTCGCCGGTTTTTCGTTCAGTAATCGGAATCTGCTTTTTCGGCCTCACAATCGTAAAATCTCTTGTAAAGCAGGCAAATTGAATACAGAACCCAGGAAGTTCGTAATACAAGAGCACGCAACCGCAGACAGTGTACACTGGGACCTCATGCTCGAATCAGATAACTGTCTGCAAACCTGGCGCCTTGACAAAAATCCCGCCGAGGTTGCAAGTCATTCTATAGAAGCCGTAAAAATCTTCGACCATCCCCTCAAATTCCTCACATACGAAGGCCCGGTAAACCAAGGCAAGGGCCGGGTTCAAATTGCCGACGTCGGCACATACGAAATCACCCACCAAACCGACGACCAAATCGAAATAAACCTACCCGGCCGAATATTGAAAGGCAAATTCACACTCACCCACATCAAAAACGACCAATGGCAATTCTCCAGCAACTAATCTGCATTTCTCACCGCCGAGGTCACAGATTGCAATCTCAACTAAGATTATGTATAATACAACATCTTAAATTACCCGGGGAGTAGCTCAGCTTGGCCAGAGCGCTGCGTTCGGGACGCAGAGGTCGCAGGTTCAAATCCTGTCTCCCCGATTAAGGTAATTTTGATGTGAGTGAGCCTCTGCCAATCATGGCTTCCCGCTCTTCGTTTTTGTATGGGCCGGGGCCGCATCATGGAACTCTGCGGGCGGTGGTCTTGTGCAAGCTGTCCTGCAATATCAAAAAAAAGATTCATCCGAATAACGGGTAGGTGCCTAAAGCCCGTTGCCCGCCGCATCGGCGTCGCCCTCACCCAAAGCTGGGGCCGCGGCGAGGCGGTGGGCAAGGGGCGGCCCGCTTGCCTGTTGCAGAGGCAGAGCCTTCGGCTGTGACCTACCCATTTCCCGGATGAGCCAAAAAAATATGAAAATTCTTTGCAGGTGCTCGGCAAATCTGCTAATTTGCGGGGGGAAATACTTTCGGAAAAGGCGGTGAAGTGCTTGCAAAATATTTCAACCTGAGCGAAAGACGAACTTCCTTCAAGACCGAGGTTGTGGCCGGGGTGACGACGTTTCTGACGATGGCCTACATTATCTTCGTCAATCCCAATATACTCAGCGAGACCGGTATGGACAAAAACGCACTCATCGCCGTTACATGTATCGTAAGCGCATTTGCCACAATCGCGGTCGGCATATTCGCCAATGCGCCCGTTGCGATGGCGCCGGGGATGGGGCTGAACGCCTTCTTCGCATATACACTCGTCATCGGTAGCGGCGGTAAAGTCAACTGGCAGACGGCGCTTGGAGTGGTCTTCTTGGCGGGACTGTTCTTCCTGGTTCTGACGCTGGTCGGGCTTCGAAAGAAAATCGTCGAAGCTATCCCAAAATCCCTCATCGCGGCCATCGCGGTTGGGATAGGTCTGTTTATAACATTTATCGGCCTGCAAAATATGGGGATA
>QNBT01000103.1 GCA_003644205.1 Planctomycetota bacterium
CATACTGTTCCGGTCGCCTTTGTGGGGTATCGTGTGTATGATACCGCTGCTGGTTACAATAGCCGTCATTTACGGCGTAATCGGACTGGTCGGCAAAGATTATGATATGCCCGTGGCGATATTAAGCGCGTTGACCTTAGGCATGGCGGTTGATTTTGCTATACATTTTCTCCAGCGCGGGCGGACAAGCTTCGCCGAGACCGGCTCGTGGAAGGCTGCCGTCGGGGTGATGTTCGGCGAGCCGGCCGTTGCTATCAGCAGAAACGTCGCGGTTATCGCGATAGGATTCCTGCCGCTGTTAGCGGCGCCTCTGGTTCCTTACAAGACGGTGGGAATCTTTTTGTGTGCGATAATGGCCCTGTCGGGTCTTGTTACACTGACAGCGCTGCCTGCTATCGTGAGAGTTCTCGAAAAACGGCTGTTTAAGGCGGAAACGCCTAAATCGGCAAGCTGTAACTGTGTTTTATGTATTATCGTATCGGTAGCAGCGGTGGTGCTGGTTGCAGTGAACCTTCATCAGTATACCGTTGTGGGCTGGAGTAAACTGGCCTGGCTCAGTATAATAGCAATTCCTGTTATGGCGCTTATTTGTGGTATAATGTCGCGCAGCCAGATTTGTAAAGTCCAGGAAAATAAAGAGGAGAAAAGTAATGCATAAAATAACCTTAATGTTGATAACGATTTTTGCCCTTTGTCTTACGGGTGCGGCATTCGCACAAGAAAAGCCGGAGCCAAAAGAGCCACCAAAACTGAAAGAAAAACCGGCAGAAACGGCCCCGGCCCCATCGGTTAACGAGATAGTCAACAAGGCCAACCTGGCAGCATACTATCAGGGTGCCGATGGCAAGGCAAAAGTAAAAATGACAATCACAGACAAGAAAGGGCAACAGCGCCTCCGCGAATTCATCATACTAAGAAAAGACGTGAAAGACGGCGGCGACCAGAACTATTATGTTTATTTTCAAAAGCCAGCCGATGTCCGCAAGATGGTCTTTATGGTCCACAAGCACACCAACCCCGAGAAAGACGACGACAGATGGTTGTATCTGCCGGGTCTCGACCTGGTTAAGCGAATAGCAGCAGGCGACAAGCGAACCAGCTTTGTCGGCTCGGATTTCCTCTATGAAGATGTGTCCGGCCGCGGCCTTGCCGAAGATACTCACGAACTAACCAAAACCACGAACGAGTTGTTCGTTATCAAAAACGTACCCAGGCAACCGGATACCGTGGAGTTTAGTTATTACAATGTGTCGATAGACCGCAAGACCTATATACCGATGAAGATGGAGTACTACGACAAGAAGGATAAGCTCTACCGTATTATCGAATCTAAGAAGATTGAAACTATTCAGGACTTCCCAACGGTTGTTAAATCGGTTGTTCTGGATTTGAATACAGGCAGCAAGACCGAAATGGAGTTTACCGATGTAAAATACGACATCAAACTTGGCGATATATTCACCGAACGCTACCTCCGCAAACCACCAAAAGAGGCAAGAAGATAATGTGACAGGTTAAAGAGGAAAAACCTGGTTCTGTTTGTTATTATGAATATAATAATTCTATGGGAAAAATCAAAATTACATTGCCGCATAAACAGATAAAAGACTTCTGTCTGAAATGGAAGATTTCAGAGATGGCACTATTCGGCTCCGTCCTGGCCGAAGATTTTCGACCCGATAGTGATATTGATGTGCTGGTTAGTTTCAGGGCTGATGCCGGATGGGGACTTTTCGATTTTGTGGATATGATTAATGAGCTAAAGGCTATTTTTGGACGAAATGTTGATTTGGTCGAAAAAGGTTCGTTAAGAAATCCGTTTCGCAAGGAAGCGATACTTGCCCATAATGAGGTGATATATGCAGCCTGATAAGCGAGATGCCGCCTATTTATGGGATATGCTCGACGGCGGAAATATAATACGAATCTGTTGAGAAGGAAGAACGAATGCCGATTATAAGCAGATTTTTCGGAATTGTAATTTATATGTACTGGAAGGATCACGCTCCTCCGCACTTTCACGCGAAATATGGAGATGATGAAATAGTGGTGGAAATCAGAACTGGAAATGTAAGTGGAAGTATGTCGAATCGCGCAATTAAACTGATTCAAGAGTGGCGCCAACTGCATGAAGATGAGTTATTAGAAGACTGGAAACTTGCGGAACTGAAGAAAGCTCTGTTTGCGATTAATCCTTTGGAGTGAGATTATGATTTTGCACGTCAAAGAGGCAAAATATCTGCATGATTATGTTATTTGGATTAAGTTCAGCGACGGCATCGAAGGTGAAATTGATTTAGAACAGGAATTAACCGGAGAAATCTTCGGGCCCTTAAAAGACAAAAAGCTTTTCAAGTCCTTTAGAGTCGATCCGGTGTTAGAGACTATCGTATGGGAAAATGGTGCGGATTTAGCACCTGAATTTCTGCATGATAATATTCAAATCCCAGCGTAATCACTATTAGACAACTTTATTTAGCCAGCCGGAAAAAACAAAACTCAAATAAGGATGGTTTAACGAGATGTCCTCACTTGATAACCAATGCCGATCGGCTTCCATGATCGTTTTCCATGGCGTTCTTGATGACGCAAACTGGAAGCCTTTTGGCTTCCGCAGGCGACCAAGGCGGGGTATTTTTTTTAATCATTTCGTCCCGCGCAAACGCTTAGAAAAAGAGACGGTTCTTGTACAGGAGTTGTGGGGAACGTTCTTTGCGCAAATATCGTACTGGATAACGCAAAGACGGGATTTCTCGTTTCAAGTCGAGTTCCTAGCCCGATTATTCGAGTTTTGCTTAGGTGATGATGCTTCCCCATTGTGGCCAAGTATCCGCTTCACATCATCAAGTGAAGCCGCCGAGTTCTTGCGCGACGCACACCGTGATTACTTCCTTGCGGCTCCGTCAGATCATGCAAGCGTCTTTATCAAAAGGTGCGGTGACAGGCTTGCACAAGACTTACCAAAAGTCTGGATGCTTGGCGCAGCATGGCTCTTTGCACACCCAGCCTCGATGCTCAAGCACGTAGGTCGGGCGCTTGACGAGTCAGGGGTTGCAGAAAATCCTGCATCCGACATTCAGGTCTGCAACAGAAAGTATTTCAAACTGGCCCAAGAACTTATCGGGCAAGGGTACGGACATGAAAACGCAAACTAAAAGTTTGGTAGGAAGGGCAAGTTTCTTGCCCATGCGAATAAACTGGATACCGATTTGTAACTTTTTGATGGTGTAAAATGAGTATAAAGTTATTTGCGGGTTTGTTGATTTGTGTGGTTTTTTCTTTGCCGGTTACAGCAGAGGAAACAGAAAGCAACATCGATACGCTCTTTTCGAAAATGGACGTGCACGGCTTCTACGAGATGCGCTCGGGTTATCGCACCAGAAAAGACAAATACGAAAAAGATATGTCCATCATGGAAAACCGCCTGCAAATAGACCTTTCTACGTACACAGACTGGGCGGATTTTAAGTTCAGGGGCGACCTGATTGGCGATTTAGTAGAAGAACAGGCCGACTTTGATGTCCGCGAGGCGTATCTGTCATCCAGCCCGTTTGACTTTATGGACTTGAAGGTCGGAAGACAAATCCTGACCTGGGGCACCGGCGACCTTGTCTTTATAAACGACCTTTTCCCCAAGGACTGGCAGTCGTTCTTTATCGGAAGGGATACCGAATACTTAAAAGCACCTTCCGACGCCCTCAAGGCCAGCTTCTTCGGCGACCTTGCAAATATCGATGTTGTCTATACGCCGCAGTTTGACTCGGACCGTTTTATCAGCGGCGAGCGCATCTCATACTGGAATTCGAGCCTGGCCGGCATTGCGGGCAGGAATGCAATACAACATGTCGATAAACCCGACCGATGGTTCCGCGATGACGAGATTGCAATTCGCTTGTACAAGAACATCAACAACTACGAATACGCCCTTTATGCCTACCGCGGATACTGGAAAAGCCCGGCCGGCGTGAAGGGTACGCAGGCGATATTTCCCGATTTGAATGTGTACGGCGCAAGTGTCCGCGGCAATATCGGAAACGGCATCGGGAACCTGGAGTTCGGCTATTATGAATCGGACGACGACCAGAGCGGCAAAAACGGCTCGGTAAATAATTCCGAGTTGCGGTTCCTTGCGGGCTACACGCAGGAGGTTGGCAAGGACTTTAACGCAGGTGTTCAGTATTATGTTGAGCACATGACAGATTATGGAAAGCATAATGATAGTGCTCCTTCCGGCCTTACTCGCGACAGAAATCGGCACCTTGTTACTGTGCGATTGACGAAGCTTTTGATGAACCAGAACCTGCGGTGCTCACTTTTTACGTATTTTTCGCCGTCGGACAAGGATGTGTACATGCGGCCGAACGTAAATTACAAGGTCAGCGACAATCTGGCAGTCGAGGCCGGCGCCAACATATTCTTCGGAGACTATCCAGGCACTTTCTTCGGCCAATTCCAGAACAATACAAACATATACACCGCCATACGCTACAGCTTCTAATTCGTACAGTCGTTGAGCCTCTTATCTCTTATTGCTTGCCACGGATATCGCCAGGCCGGCAGAGGATTCATTTTTGCCTGCCGGGATTTTTTCTTCTGGGCCGGTAGTTGCGTAAGGGGCATCTACGGGAGGCGCGCGGGCGGCGGATAATCGGTCAGCGACTCAGTATAGGGGCAGAACCGGCTTTTATAGTGCCAAGTGGCGCTGTAGTAGTAGAATACCACCGTTATTAATTGGTGCAGGTCCCTCTGCCTGCTGTTCTTTGCCCGCTGACTTCTTAGCCTAATTTCTCTACTGTCGTATCGTGTGATTGGGCTTTGGCTTTACCGACAACATCCTTGATTGTCGCCTTTTTCATCCTATCCGGTGCCTTTATCCCGGCCTTCAAAAAAAAATCATCTTCTCCCGTTCTTCCGTTGGCGGTATAGCCTTCCACAACACACAGCAAACTCAGCAGAAAACTGAGCATGCTCTCGGCACCCTGATTGGAATTGACCCCACCGGGCGTAAGGCCGTCCGAGCAGCCCTTCGTCGCAAAATCATAGACCGGCACACGCAGGTCATTTTCCCCTAAGAACCAGTCGAAGGCCTTTTTCTCTGCTTTGAGGAACTCGACCCTGCCGGTGGCTTCGTAAGCCGCTCTTAACATCATAACGGTGCTTGCGACCTCGATGGGCTGCTGGTCAAAGACCGCCCGCTGGCCGCCGCGCTTGTACCACCCGTTACAGCCGACGAAGCTGAACTGCCGGCCGTCGTATGTTTCATCTAAAAGAAACTCGCATGTCTCGTTCGCAATGTGGAGGTATTTTTCCTCGCCCGCTGTCAGGGCGGCGGTGTACAGTGCATGGGGAAGAACGGCGTTATCGTAGGTAAGTTCATCCTCGAACCACTGCCAGTCGCCCGTTGAGCAGCTTTCATATTGGACAAGCAAATAATCGGCAGCATCCGCCAAAGAACGCTTAATGTCGCTTGCGCCGGGGAATTGCTTGAGATACTGGCTCATGCCGAATATCGAATAAGCTTTGCCTCGCAGTGAAAGCTGCGGCACATACTTAACGCTCCTGTCGAAGCAGTCCTTTATCACCGGCAGATATCTCGGCAGAGGCGGCCTGGCAATAACCGCTCCGAACGCCCACAACGCCCTGCCGAGGGCATCGTGAGCCGGCTCATCGGCAACCCACCCCCGGTCAAAGGTCATGAAGTTCCGGACCGTACCGTCGGCGTTCTGGGCGTGGCATACAAACGACAGATACGTCTCGAAAAGTCGCAGTGCCTCCGGCTCGGCATACTGGGAGCAATATTTCGTCATGGCGACCACTGCTCGAGCGTTATCATCCGTACAGTAGCCGTGGTCTCTGTCCGGAACTGTGAATTTGGCGTGCTGATACAAACCGGTGCCGTCCGTGAGCCTTTTGAGATGGTCCAGCGGCGGCTCCGGGGCCTCCAGAATTGACGCCGCCTCATCAACCGACGAAATCGCCTTTGCGCGGACCCGCACCGGCACCCGTCGGGCGGTGAACATCTTCCAATATGCCTTTCCTACGACCGGCCAGGTCATTTTTCTTCCGCTGTCATACCCCTTTCTCCTGAGAGAGTAGAAAAGTGACTCATTACTGACTATCTCTATTATCGACTCTGCCAATTCTGCCGGGTCGTTAAATGCGACCATCTTTCCTCTGCCGTCGGCCAACAGGTCCTCGGCGGCCCAGTAAGGCGTCGAGACAACCGCTTTGCCCGTGCCAACGGCATACGCCAAGGTGCCGCTGGTCAATTGCTGCTTGTTAAGATAGGGCGTAACGTACACATCGGCGGCACAGAGAAAGTTGTGAAGCTCCACGTCATTTACAAACCGGTTGTGGAAGATTACGTGCCTGGCCAGACCGAGCTCCTTTACCAAACGATTGAGACTGAGCCTGTATGCCTCACCTTCCTGGCGAACCACTTCAGGATGTGTAGCCCCTAATATTATGTACAAAACCGTCGGGTCGGCCTTTATTATCTCAGGTAAAGCCTTCAGCATTACCTCGATACCCTTGCTCCTGCCTAAAAGGCCGAACGTCAGAATCGTCCTTCGCCCGTCCATACCAAACTTATGCTTGTAATAACTGCTGTCAACAAACGGCAAATCTGGTATCCCGTGCGGAATAACATCAACGTTCTTGGCAGGCTCACCGTAAACCTGGCGCAACATCTTTATGCCCCGCTCGTTCATCACAATCACCCTTTGCGACGCCTCGCAGACACTAACGAGCGATTTGTAATAAGCGGCCTGGGGTTCATCGAGTATAGCATGGAGGGTGGTTATTATCGGTGCGTTCACCCTTCTTAAAAAGAGGTTCAAATGCGAGCCTGCATCACCGCCGAAAAGCCCGAATTCATGCTGGATCGACACGATATCCACATGACTGAAGTTTATATAATCGGCGGCACAAACGTAGTCGTTCTTAACGTTTCGGCGGATCTCGAACTTGACCGGATTGGCATACTGGCATCCGCTGCCGGACTGCATCGCAACAACCAACGGCTCAAAATCCTTGCCCCCCGCCGCACTGATAC
>QNBT01000104.1 GCA_003644205.1 Planctomycetota bacterium
GCCGGGCAAGGATTGCCATGATGCTGATGTCAAAGAACAGCCTTAGTCGCCAAAGTGTATCGAACACCTTAGAATCCGGACATATAGACGAACTGCTTGAAACCGAGTGGTTGCTGGCCAACAGTCGCGGTGGTTTTGCGTCCGGTACAATAGCGGGCTGCAATACGAGGAGGTATCACGGCCTTTTGATCGGTTCACTTGACCCCCCCGCAAACAGAATCGTCGCTCTTTCAAACTGTTATGAGACACTAACAGTTGCCGGACACTGTCATTCCGGGCTTGCCTGCCCTGAACAAGGTCGAAGGGACCCGGAATCCAGGAACATGGACACCTGCTTTCGCCCGCTGCGGCGCATCGCGACGAGCAGGGGTGACAACCGTGAAGTTGCACTCGGTTGCTTTGAGTTCGACGGCAGGCTCTTAGCAGAGCCTGCGGGGTCTCTGGCGGAGTTCAGCAAAGACATAGGCGTTCATTTTGATTATGAGCTTGGATTTGCCGACCTGACCAAATCCATATATCTACTGCCCGACAGCGACACCGTGGCAATTGTTTACGACTTTTCAAACATCGGGGCTGAATTTGACTTTTTCGTTCGCCCCTTAATAGCAATGAGAGATTTCCATTCTCTCCAGAAGTCCGGCTCCGCATTTCTATCGCTGTGGCGTGATTATGGAATAGCCGTAAGGGCCACAAGTGCCCCTGCGAGCGAGCTTGTCCTCTACACCGACCAGATGTCTTTTGCCCAGGGGCCGCAGTGGTGGTACAACTTCCTGTATCGAAAGGACAAACAGCGAGGTCAGGGCTATCTCGAGGACTTGTGGACGCCGGGTGTTTTCAGGTGCAGTATTGACTCGACGGAAAGGATAGTCCTGTGGGCAAGTCTAAGCCGACAGAACGAGCCCCCACAGGCACAAGAACTCGACATCGACGTCATCCTCGATAGTCTTATCCTGAGAGAGAAGGAATTGACCGGGGCCGCAAAGCATGACGATAGATACGCCGGCCCGCTTTATTCCGCTGCCGGTGCGTTTGTGGTTGAGCGGCAAATCTCCGACGCCGGGCACACAACCATATTAGCCGGCTACCCCTGGTTTCTGGATTGGGGCAGAGATACGTTTATCGCCCTGCCCGGCCTGCTTTTATGTACCAAAAGGTTCGACGAGGCCGCCGATGTTCTCAAAACCTTCGCCAAGGCGGTAAGTGAAGGAATGATTCCCAATCGTTTTGACGATTACGGCTCCGGGCCTCACTACAACAGCATCGATGCGTCACTTTGGTTTGTTCATGCGGCCTTTGAATATCTGCGGGCAAGCTGTGATGCCGCAACTTTCAGTGTTGACCTGCTGCCTGCGGTAAAGTGGGTGATAGAGTCTTATCACACAGGCACGCGCTTTGGCATACACGCCGACGACGATGGCCTTATAACCGGCGGAAGCTGCAATACACAACTGACATGGATGGATGCAAAATATGATGAAGTGGTATTTACGCCGAGGCACGGCAAGGCGGTCGAGATAAACGCACTTTGGTATAACCAGTTGTGCAATCTGGCGGATTACTATACAGGCCGCAATGCCGATTTAGAAATCCGGTACAAACAGTTGGCCCGGAAGGTGAAGCAAAGCTTTGCCCGCCTGTTTTGGAATGAAGAAAAAGGTTATCTCAACGACTGTATCCGGCCGGATGGGACGGTTGATGACAGCTTGAGGCCGAACCAGATATACGCGGTTTCACTTCCCTTTTCACCTCTGACCGACCGGCAGCAAAAGAGCGTGGTGGACATAGTACAAACTGAGCTTCTGACACCCTTTGGTCTTCGAACGCTCAACAAAGACGATGAGCGTTTTGTTGGTCAATACGAAGGCGACCAGCGGCAGCGGGATGCGGCCTACCATAACGGCACGGCCTGGCCGTATCTGATTGGCCCATTTATCGAGGCATATCTTAGGGTCAATAATTCCAGCAAACAGAGCAAAAGAAAAGCGATGCGATATTTAAGGCCGCTGCTGAGGCACCTGACATCCGACGGCTGTATCGGCAGTATCTCGGAGATATTTGACGGCGACGAGCCGCAAAGGCCGAAGGGCTGTTTCGCCCAGGCCTGGAGCGTCGCCGAAGTCCTGCGGGCATACTTCTTAATCACCCAAACTTGACTTTTGTGATTTTTGGGACATTCACCGTTTATTCTCGTTTTTATGCTGAAAATGAAGAAAAACAGGTGCCTGTCCCAGATTAAAATTGCCCTGTTGACAAACCCAGCCGGGGGGCTTAACGTAGAATATCCAGAGACAAATATGTTAAATTACAGGGATAGAAAGAACAGGATTCACATTATTACACTGGACGGTGTCCTTGCAGCCGATGTCTATGAGAGACTGAAAACCAGCCCGAAAATACCCCGCGCGGAACTGGTTCTGCCGACTGATATTACCAAATCACAAATCTCCGTCGAAGATATTGACAATCTCGCACTTGATACAGTGAAGTCGAGGCTGCTGATAATCGACGTGCGCAGCTGCACGCTTCCCAGACTCCAGCGGGCTTATAATAAAATAGTCGGTTATAACCGTGCCGATTTCAACCTGTATTGCTACACGGTAGTGATAGGTGACGGGCCTGCCAATCTTTTTGAACAAGGCGGTGATATAGACGATTTTGCACCACACCTTGCCAAGTTCAGAATCGATTACAGCCCTGCGGTGTTTTTCTATGACCCGCTTCTTCATTACAGCCATGGAGAAAAGCTCGCCATGGGAATCGACCGGGATAAATCCATACCGCAGACCATACCACACCGTCTGAAAAAAGGCTTCGAGTCGCAAGGCGAGCAGGTAACCGTAGAAGATGTGCGCAGGTATTTCAGGGCAGAAGGTGCACCGGATGACAAAAAAAGGGCCAAAAAAAGGAGGCGGTTGGGAAGATTGGCGAAGCTCTATCGCAAAAAAATCACAAAGCAGTTTCCCGAAGTCGCAGATGAGCTTGTAAAGTGTCTCAAAAAAAGCGGCTACAGCTTCACCGGCGAGGCCCTGCCACTTAACACGTACCCCTTCTACTTCGAGGAATGGGTAGCCGAACTACTCGAAAAAGCGAAAAAAGCCATCTCGGCATAAGAATGGGTAGGGTGGGCCTTCGGCCCACGCAGAGCCTTCCATGTTCTTTCTTTTTGTTTATTTCTTTGCGTTAGAGGACTGCCTTAACTTGTGTTATGAAGGCAGCGATTTCGGATTGCATTTTTTGTTTGTCGTCTAAATTGTCTTCAATCATTTTTACGATTTTGCTGCCGATGATGACACCGTCCGCACCGGCGGAGGCAATCTCCTTAGCGTGCCGGGGTGTGCTTACGCCAAAGCCCACGCAAACCGGCACATCAGTAAGCTTCTTTAGTCTTGTTACAAGGGGTCTTACCATATCGGACAGGCTTTCCCTTGCACCGGTTACGCCAAGCAGTGAGACCGTGTAGATGAAGCCGGTCGTCTTTTCGGCGATACGTTTGGCCCGCCCGTCCGATGTTACCGGTGTTACCATAAAGACCGTCTCAAGGCCCGTATCTTTCGCGGGGATTGCTATCTCATCGGCATCGTCTATGCTCAAATCCGCGACCAGAACGCTCGACCCCCCTGCCGCCTTGAAGTCTTTGAGGAATTTTTCTGTGCCGTACTGGTAAACGAGATTGTAATAGACGAGCAAGCCGATGGGGATTGGCTTGTGGTCCGTAACCTGCTTAATAAAGTCAAGGGCCTTTTGCACCGTCATCCCGGCTGCAAGTGCCCGGATGTCGGCCTTTTGTATCGTCGGGCCGTCTGCAATCGGGTCGGAAAACGGTATGCCTAATTCGAGCACATCGGCACCGGCATCAACGGCTGCTTTCACAACTGCAAGGCTCGTATCAAAATCCGGGTCGCCGATAACGAAAAACGGTATCAACGCAGTTCTGTTTAACTTTTCAAACGTTTCTTTGTATGTGGTCATTTGACATGCCTTTGGATTGATTTATTTGTATTTTATTGTGCGGTAAGTTGCAGACGAAGGGTCGGAACCCCCGGTGAAACCGGGGGCTAAATAGAATTATCATAAAACTGCAAGCTGAACTGTACGTTGACATAATTCCTTATTGTTCCTTACTGTACGGGTCTGTATTCTTCAACTATTCCAACGTCCTTATCGCCTCGGCCCGAAAGATTTATCACGGCGATGGTTTCGGCGGGCAGCTTCCCCTTCTGCGAAATCAGATACGCCAGGGCGTGGGCGCTCTCCAGGGCCGGCAGGATTCCTTCCGACTTTGTAAAAATCTCAAAGGCATCGAGTACATCCTCATCGTCGGCTGTAACATACTCGACCCTTCCGGTATCTTTCAGGAGGCAGTGCTCAGGCCCAACGGCAGGGTAGTCAAGGCCTGCCGAAACGGAGTGAGTCTCGTAAATCTGGCCCTCTTCGCTCTGAAGAAGATAGCTCTTTGAGCCGTGAAAGACCCCAACCTTGCCTATCTCCAATGTTGCGCAGTGTTTTCCGGTCCTTACGCCTTCGCCTCCGGCCTCGACGCCGATTAACTTCACGTCCTTATCTTCTACAAATCCCGAGAATATGCCGATAGCATTGCTGCCGCCTCCAACGCAGGCTACTACCATGTCCGGCAGGCGTCCGACTTCCTCGAGACACTGGGCACGGGCTTCTGTTCCTATCGGCGATTGAAAGTGCTTGACCACAGTCGGGTATGGGTGCGGCCCACAGACCGAGCCGAACAGGTAGAACGTGTCCGTTACGTGTGCCGTCCAGTATCGCAGGGCGTCGTTAATAGCATCCTTCAATGTACCGGTGCCGCCGACTACCGGTATAACTTCAGCCCCGCACAGCTTCATCTTGTGGACATTTACGCTCTGGCGTTCGGTATCTACCGTGCCCATGAAGATTTTTGTCTCCATCCCGAATAGTGCCCCAATCATCGCGGTAGCAAGGCCGTGCTGGCCGGCACCGGTCTCTGCAATAAGCTTCGTTTTGCCCATGTGCTTCGCCAGCAGTCCCTGGCCCAGGGTGTTATTGACCTTATGAGCACCGCCATGCAGCAGATCCTCACGCTTGACATAGACCTTAAAGCCGACGTGTTCGCTGAAACGTTGGGCAAAGTACAGCGGAGTCGGTCTGCCCGCGTAACGGGCGGAAAGACCGTCAAGCTCAGCTACAAACTGCGGGTCGGACTTGAAACGATAGAACGCATCTTCGATTTCCTCAAGTGCCGGTATCAACACCTCGGGCACATAAAAGCCGCCGAAATCACCAAATCTGCCGTTATGTTTCATCTTGAAACCTTTACACTCTTAGATGTTTGATATTTTCAAATAACAACTTCATCTTCTCGTGGTCCTTTTTGCCGGGTTCTTTCTCGACACCGCTGCAGATGTCGATGCCGTAAACTCCTACCTCAATCGCCTGGGCAGCGTTTTGGGGGGTTATCCCGCCGGCCAGGAACACCCTTTTATCAACCTGGCTTACCATGTCCCAGTCGAAGGTCTTACCCGTTCCACCATAGCTTTGCGGGTCGTAACCGTCGAACAACACAGCATCCGTGTAGTACTGCCCGGCCTTGTCGATATCCTTGGCCGTCCTTACCCTTATTGCCTTTATAATCTTTGCACCGGGACAAAAAACCGAATCACAAAAGTCAGGCGTTTCGTCGCCGTGCAGTTGTACCCAGTTCAAAAAACACTGCTCGCCGACCTCCTGAATATACTCGGTTGTTGCATTGACAAACAAACCGGCGATATCAACAAATGTCGGCAATTTGTCTATGATGACGGCGGTCTCGGCCGGCGTAATATACCTTTTGCTCTTTGGATAGAAATTAAAGCCCAGAAGGTCGGCCCCCATATCGACTGCCGCGGCGGCATCGGCAAGATTTGTTATCCCGCATATTTTTACTTTCACTATAGACATTATTAGTTTTGAATTTTGAGTTTTTAGTTTTGAGTTACGAATTCGATATTTCAACAAGCGCATCAAGTGCGGCTCGGGCTTTACCATCCGCTATTGATGATTCGGCCAGGGCAATACCGGCGGCAAAATCATGCGCTAATCCTGCGACTATTATCGCGGCTGCGGCGTTCAGCACGACTATATCCTTTCTGGGGCCGGTGTCCTTACCCAACAGGATGTCTCTTATTATCGCAGCGTTTGTCTGAGTGTTACCACCTTTGAGAGAATCGAAATCAGCCAGACTGATGCCGTAGTCGGGGGGATTAAATTCGGAAGCGGCTATCTGGCCGTCCTTAAGTTCGAGTATTTTTGTCGGGCCCATAGTGCTCATCTCATCAAGGCCTTCGCTATGAACAACCATTGCCCGCTTAAGGCCGAGCTTTTTTAGTGTCTCGGCAATTTTTTGCACGAGACCTTCTTCCGGTACGCCCATTACCTGTGCAGCGGCGCCGGCCGGGTTTGCAAGCGGTCCTAAGATATTAAAAACCGTCCTGAAGTCCAGACTCTGTCTTATCGGCTGAACGTGTTTCATCGCAGGATGAAACTTCGGCGCAAACATAAACCCGATACGTGCCTTGCTGATACACCTGGCCACACATTCCGGCCCCGGTGCGATATTCACTCCAAGCTCGGCAAGAACGTCGGCAGAACCGCACTTGCTCGTGATGCCGCGATTGCCGTGCTTGGCAATATAGACCCCGGCTCCTGCCGCTGCCAGTGCAGCAGCCGTGGAGATATTGAAGGTTTTCAGCTCCGCACCGCCCGTCCCACAGGTGTCAACCAGATTATCGATATCCGTCCGGACATGAACAGCGTGTTCCCGCAATGAGCAGGCAAGTCCGGCAAGCTCGCCGGAAGTAGCCCCTTTGGCGCGCATGGCGGCAAGAAAAGCCGCGATTGAGACATCAGCGACCTCGCC
>QNBT01000105.1 GCA_003644205.1 Planctomycetota bacterium
TTCTCCACGATTGATCACTGTATAGATATTTTAATCGGCAGGCGACTTGCCATATGTGCGGGGCCGCTGCTATACTTTAGCGAGGGACATCTTCCCGAGTGGCTGGGTGACGGAGGGTGGGAATTTGAGAAAATACGTGAGGCTGCCTACGAGTTTATCTCCCGAATTGTCACGCGGTACTCGCGGTATATCCATGCGTGGCGGGTAATCAGCGGAATGAACGCTAATAACCACTTCGGTTTTAATTTTGAGCAGATGATAGAAATAACCCGCACGGCCTGCCTGGCTGCCAGGTCTGCGGATAATAAATCGAGGAAGATTGTCGAGATATTGTTTCCCTGGGGAGAGTACTATGCCAAGAAGAAGAAAACCGTTCCTCCGCTGGTTTATGCCGACATGGTTATCCAGAGCGCGATTAGTTTTGACGCTTTCGCCGTGCAGTTGCTCTTCGGCAAAGACCGGCCCGGTATGCACATCAGGGATATGATGCAAATATCGTCGATGCTGGACTATTTTGCGGCCGTTGTCAAGCCGGTGCACATAACGGGTGTTGCGATACCGGGCCAGAGCATGACGGATGACCAGGACGGGCGCGTTGCGGGCGAATGGCACAGGGGATGGGACCAGTCTCTTCAAAGCGATTGGATTGAGCAGTTTTATAAAATCGCCCTTGGCAAGCCCTTCGTCAATTCAATTACTTATTCGAACCTTGCCGATACCGATAAGAACGACGTATTGGGAAGCGGTCTTTTAACGGAAGGTTTTGAGCCGAAAGAAACTTTTCATACTCTGAAAAAACTGCAGAAGCTTCTTTTAACCCGGCAAAAAAAGGTGTAACCGATACCATCAGGGCAATTGGCCGGGGCGCAGGTGCTGATATGACAACCGAGACCATTTTCCACAAAGACAAAACCGGACAAATGCAAACAGTTGTGTTTGCATTCGTCACCGCTTCAATAGTATGTTGTGTACTCTCAATAGTGCTGGCCGTCTCTTGTTTCGGCCGGGCAGGTGTTAGTTGCCCCATAATGTTAGACGACAGGATTAATCCCA
The DNA here is from genome assembly GCA_003644205.1 of Planctomycetota bacterium. GTDB lineage: Bacteria > Planctomycetota > Phycisphaerae > Sedimentisphaerales > Anaerohalosphaeraceae > QNBT01. The sequence continues at coordinate 1,054 of QNBT01000105.1, forward strand.
ACACAGCCGAGGCGGCAAGCCTTGTCAGGCTGCCCGGAATAGGCCCCAGGCGGGCTGAGGTTATTGTCGAATATCGCAAGAGGTTTGATTCGGACCGGCCGGCATTTCGCCGAGCAGCCGATATTGAGAATATCAGGGGAATCGGCCCCGTAACCGCCGGGAAGATACAGCCATGGCTCTGTTTTGAGTAATACGGCGAGTTGACACAAAATCGTCTAAATTAACTAAATTCAATAGCTTATGTCAAACTGGGAAATAAGCAAAACGCTTGGCCAATGCTGGGGAACGGGCGCAAGGTTTGAAGTCGGCGCCGAATACTACGCCGCACTTGTGGAGACACCAGACGGCTTTGAGCGCAGGGATTTCAGCGTTGAATTCTGGCAGGGGCAAAAACCTGAGGTTTACTGCTACTGGAAAACCAAAATGACCCATCCGGACCAAAAGAAGCGACTCTTTGTGGATGATGATATGCTCATGTCTTTCTTCGAGCGGTTGGCTCAAGAGACGGAGCCGGAGAAGGTGAATTTCCGATTTGTTCTGACGCTTGTCCTGATGAGAAAACGGATATTGAAATATGATTCAAGCAGGTATGAAGACGGTAAGGAAATCTGGACGCTGCGCGTAACCGGCGAGAAGCGCATCGTTCGGGTTGTCAATCCGAACCTTACCGAAGACCAGGTGGCCGAGCTGTCTTCGCAAATCGGCCAGATACTGCAGATTGAAATGTGATACGGAGTTCAGATGCTTGATACTCGATGTCGAAGTTCCGGTGCAGACGGGCTCGATGCATATTCAGCCCCGCGTTTTATGCGGGGTTGAGGGATGCAAATGCGGGGATATGTGTGAATTATTGGTGTTCTAAGAATTCCGTTTCGTTTTTTGCCATCGGGCCGATGGTGAGCTTGTGCGTATTCATATCGGGCTGCGCTGCGCCGCCTGTGGAGGATGCTGCGACGATTTGTACCGACAAAAGTATCGGCCAGGTAGTACAGATTTTCCGGCAGCGACGTGAAAATGTCAGGCCTTTAAGGGCCGGCGGGAGCATGCGCCTTGAGTGGTACGACAGCGAGGATAAAAAACACGAGGAAAACCTGAATATCGACCTGCGGTTCTGTCCGCCCGAGAGTATTTACTTTCGCGGCAGCAGCATTTTGGGCGAGGTTGTCAGATTGGGGGCAAATGCCCAACAGTTCTGGGTCATGATAAAACCTAAGGAAATAAGCACCTATCAGTGGGGCCCGCGTTCGCGTGTCGAGAGGTGCTCCGGCAGGCAGTGGCTCAATCCGGGGAACCTTTTTGAAGCTCTCGGTATGCTTTGGATTGACACCGGCTGGTCGGTGTCCGGCGATGATGATTTGCAGGCAATGACAAAGACGAGTGACAGAGGCAATGTGGTTCAAAAGATTTATGTCGGCTGCAACGACTATCTGGCCCGGCGAATAGAATATTACGATGCCGAAGGGCAGGTGGCTCTTGTATTGAAACTGGACGGGTACAGGCCTGTCGGCGATGCTGCGCCCGTGCCGACGAGGATTAATATTACCCATTACGAAACAAACATTGTGGCCGATATCGTGTTGAAGAATGTCAAATTGTTTGAACCTTCACCGAAACAACTCACAGGTCTGTTTACACGTCCGGAGCCGGCCGGTTTTGAGCATGTCTTCAAGTTGAACGAGAATTGTGAATTTGTTGAACAGTAGTGAAAGGTCGGGTGTCCTGTGGCAAGAGTCAAATTAAGTGAGCGGATTAGGGAGGGACTGTTTTTCTTGGATGGGGCGATGGGGACGCAGTTGTTTGCTCGCGGCATCGAGGCCGGTGGATGTAATGACTATTTAAATATCGAATCGCCCGATTTAGTCTCCGGGATACACACGGCATATCTTCGGGCCGGAAGCGATGCGGTTATTACAAACACGTTCGGCGCCAATAAATATGCCCTGAACCGACATGGCTGCGCGGAAAAAGCTGCCGGGATAAACCTCGCAGGAGCGCGGCTTGGGCGCGCCGCGGCAGGAGATGACAAATATGTCCTTGGTGATATCGGGCCGTGCGGTGATTTCCTTGAACCTTTGGGTAATGTCAAGCCGGATGAACTGCGAGCCGCGTTTGCCGAGCAGGCCGGTGCCCTTGCAGCCGGTGGGGTCGATGGCTTTATAATCGAGACGATGACCGCAATTGAGGAAATAACAATCGCGATAGAAGCGGTCAAGTCCGTCAGCGACCTGCCGATATTTGCAAGCCTTGCCTATGACCCTGCTGGTGATGCGTTCAAGACGATGATGGGGGTCGGCCCCGAAACGGCCGTTCGGAAGCTGTTGCCTTTAGGGATTACCGCGATAGGCTTTAACTGCGGCACATTGGATATGGCCGGATACATAAAGCTTGCCGCCGCTTATGCGGATGCGATCGGCGATGGGCCGACAGCTTTGTTGGCGGAACCAAACGCCGGCAAACCGGATTTAGTTGACGGCGGGGCCGTTTATAATCTTTCAAGTGAGGATTTCGCCGCTGCCTGCGAGCGGATTTGCGCCGCCGGTGCAAAAATCATCGGCGGCTGCTGCGGCACAACGCCCGACCACATAAAAGCAATAGTGCAGGGACTAAAGAGCAAATAGTGCTCGGCTTTCTATCACAAGAAGATTTTGTATCTATTCTTGCAAGTCTTTTAGCATCTCTTCGAGGGTGGTCGTAAGGCTAAGCCATGTATCCTCATTGGTCTCATCCTTGATTTCGTATAGCCAGTCCAAAAGCTCCTCGATCTGCTCGATTTGCTCTTCAACGCTCGGCTCAGACGGTGTCGGACTTTCATAATAAGCCTTCTGGTTTCTGGCTTCGGTCAATTGATCCATCTTGAATTGCCGCTGAGTTTCAAGCAGTTGGTTTGCAACTTCATCAACAACATACCCATCATTAGCTTCCAGAGACATAGTAGCTACAGGCTCAAAAGCAACCGGGGCAGAAGCACCACAAGTCATCATCGATTCACCGCCACCTGCGCCCATCATCATCCATACTCCTGTCCCTGATGACGACCAGCAGGGCTGCCATAGCCACTCAGAGCCAAAAGCGACAAAGTCACCATAGTCAACGTCTCCATCACCAGTTTCCGGCTGAAGGTCACAATCAGGATTCCAATTGCCGGAGCACGGATCGCTTAGCCATGCATCGGCAAGTATGATAATGTCCCCAATGTCAACTATTGCATCGATGTTCCGATCCAAGGAATTGTAAATGTCGTCACACGCAACCTCATCGGCGCCCATATCAACTCGCCCGTTATCAGGACTATAATCAACGCCGTTAAGAACTCGAACATCACCATCTATGTCTTTCTCGCCATCATAAGTATCACAGGGATCACCGGCATCAACACATGGCGAGTCGGGATGAAGGTGATAATCGGACAGGTTTGGATAGGTATATGCAAAATGGGGATTGGCACTGATATTGCCCGTCTCTTCATTTGGCTCATCCGCACCCGGGTCTTCGCCCTCCGGGTCATTTGGGTCGGTGATACATGAGTAGGTCGGAACCGGACAATTTTCAGACAACTGGAAATACCCGTTATCGGCATTGTTGTGCCAGATGATAGAGTTACTGATATCCGGGGTGTTGGAGCCTGTGTAATATATCCCTTCACTTCTATTGTCTGCAATCGTGCAATTGCGAATAACAGGATTGTCCGATGGGTTCTCTAACTTGACCCCGTAATAAACGGTATAAACGGTTCCATCTTCACCATTATAAAATATCATGCTGTTTTTTATGGTGGCGGTCGAATAGAAGGTGTATATACCGTTCTCCCCATTGTAGTAAATGATGTTGTTGTTGACGGTCAAGTTTTTGCCGCTGCCGGAACATTCAATGCCATCGCCGCCGTTTTCTTTTATAATCGACCACGAGATGCTCATGTTTGAACCTGTGCAGTAAACGCCGTCATCGTGATTATCCGCGATGACACAGTTTTTGATAGTAGGGTCTCCGCTATCGCAATATATACCATCATAGCCGTCTGTGATGATAAAGCCGTCGAGTATTGCAGAGCTTGTAATAGTGCTGTCGGCATGGACTATCTTGTTAGTATCATTGTTTCCGTCCGGATCAATATCGCCGGAAAGGACTGTTTTATTCTTAAGGAAATCCCGCTCGGAACGTAAGGTCTCGGTTCCGTTAAATCCGCCGTAAATTTCGACATCGTCAACAAGCTCAAAGCTAATGTTTCTATTGCCGTTTATAACATCCGGCATATAGATACCTGAGGCAACCCATATCTCTGTTGTTGTGCACTCAGAAGCTCTTGCCAAAGCGGCCTGCAGGTCGTTATATGCATCGTTCCAGTTAAGGCCGGTATTTGAGCCTGATGCGGTATCGTCAACGTATATTATGCTTCCGCCAAAACAGCAAATATCCGTTGTCTCAACGGCCTTAACCCAGCCGACATCCGAAGTAAGGATAGCTGTGTTGACAACCTCACCTGCAGGTTCGGCACTGATAACTTCTATCGTTACTGTAACAGAGTTTGCCTCGCCTGGTGCGAGAGTACTAATATCCCAAGTTGCTGTATTTGTAAATATATCATACGTACCACCCCCTGATGCCGTAACATCACACGGGTCCGTGCCATTCGGCAGATAATCGGTAATAACAACATCATTTACGGTTCCTAAGTAGTCGGGATCACTTGTATTGGTTATTGGATTGGCGTAGTAAATTGTGTAGGTTATCTCGTTATTATTAGGGTCGGAAGGGTCAACACCGCAGACATAGTTAGGGTCGATATCGTCGGTCTTAGTTAAAATAAGAGAATTTTCAACAGGCTCGCCGCAGCCATACATTAAAGCAAGTGTGATAGAGGTGCTTTCGTTCGGATCGAGATCGGGCAGATACCACATCATAGCGCCTGCTATATCATCATTTTCCCATGAAGTCCTGCCGTTAAGAGTTCTGTTTTCGATGTCATACCGCATCTCCGAAGATGGATATTCAAATTCATCAAAACCTATCTCATCAGGGGCAACCGTTGAACTGAAACTCATATAGTCTTGGTGAGCACCTGTCGTATTATTCCACAATGTAATATCGTAACGAAAATTACCGGTTTGATGTTTGGAGTCATAGGGGACATAATTTTCCAAATTGTCAGATATAGCAACAGTATTATAGCTTCCCGCCAGATCGCTGTAAGCATCTGCCGGGTGCCCATGCATAACTTGGTAAAATTCCAAATCGGTAATATCTTCGGTTGTCTGTATATTTCTGAAAACATAAGTTTGCAGGATTACATAGCGCTCACTCTTTACATAAGCGCTACCGTAATCATCGGCAAAAGAAATCGGGGAACCGTTGTTTGGGTCCAGGTCAACAACCTCATAATAAATCGTCACCTCAAGTTTATCATTATCAATTTTTGACCAACCAGTGTCATTTTGGATTGAACTGTAAGGTGGGTTGCTTGGTTGGTTTGGATCTTTCCAAACCGGGTTATCTGGGTCGTTTGATACACTGTAGGCATCAAAATCAAAAGGCGAACCCGTGCTAAAATCCGGAATGATAAATTGATCAGTCAGCCATTCCGCTGTACCGGTCTCATTCAGGCCCGAATAGCTAACCGCCGCTGCCCAGTCGCCCGTCATCATCTCATGCGCATTAAAAGGATGCAATGGAGATGGATACCAATATGTAATATCAACATAACCAGCGCGGTCATAGTCAATATACCAGTAAGGGCTGCTGAGTGTAAACTCTCTGCTTCTCGCAAAAGTCGAAGAAGGAAATACGATGTTTGCTAAAAAACAA
>QNBT01000106.1 GCA_003644205.1 Planctomycetota bacterium
TATCTGTACCTGTCGTTGCCATCATCGTAATCGCCGTGTCGCTTACCGCTGCCGGAGCCGATACAAACGTCGCAGGATTAGGCGTCGGCGGTTCTGTATCATCTGGTTTGATTTCTCCAATTTCCGCATAGATATCAAAATAGTTAGGGTCACTACTAACTTTGTAAACGACCACATAACCTTCACCATCGCCCGGAGTATCCCCATAAAGAGTCGAAGCAGAATAGGTGCTCCTGAATATCTCACGATCAATATAGAAGATGATATCTGTCTCATCAAGTTCATCATTATCGACCCGGAGAACACCACCGCATAGGAAATCTACATAATCAGTATCAGGGTCACATTTAGCGAAATCAATATCGGCTGATGAGGTGGTACCAAGCACGATCAAAGCGTCGCCCGCAACCATCCCCGGCACATCAGATTCTTCACCAATTGTTATTGTAGCGCCGCCACCAGAAGTAGTAGCAGTATTTGGCATCTTGGTGTCTTCTTCAACCGTTAGCGTACCGCCATCACGTACTATGATAGCCGCTGTACTACCGCCACCGCCAATAGTTATATGTCTAGTCTCAAAAGTGCCGTTACGAACTACAAGGGTACCGTTACCAGGTTCATCACCAATAGACATAGAGGCTAAATAGGTATCATCAGGAACCGTTAGCGTACCTCCGTCCATATCAATCAAAGCGGTTCCACCGTCATCGGCTATGATAAAATCATCGCCAATGGATAGTTCACTAACATCGCGCAGTCGAAGGATGCCATGAGCAGTGTTATTATCGCCAACTATAACATCGTTACCACCTTGAGTTACTAATGCATCACCACTTAGCGTGACTTCAGCAGTACCGGAGCTACCAACAACAAAGTTCCTACACGACATTTCCGTGCCGTTCATAATAAGAGAACCTTCACTACCGGCATCTTTAGCTATATATACATGATCACAATTAACATCTCCGCCGATCATTTCGACAGCAGCATCACCATCATCTTCTTTACCCATATAAAAATCACCATCTATAGCAACACTTGCGGTGATGAAATTACAATCACTAACACCATCCTCACCTATGGTTAAATGGCCTCCGACGACGAGTACACCTTCCACCGTGCCGCTAAAACGGCCATTTGCACCAAATTTCAGATCTTCTCCTCCAACCGTTGCAAGTTCAGTATCAGGGCCCGTATAGAGATAACCAACAGAATCCCTGGTTTGAGCGAATCTCATCTGATCACCTGCCTCGAGGACTGCTTCGTCGTACATAAAGAGTTCACCCTTACCAGTATAGTCCCCGCCCCCACTATTGCTACCATCATCACCACCAAAACATACGTTATTGCGAGCTTCTATACTCGAACTACCATTCATAATGAGCGTACTATCACCGTTATCTTTATTGCCCACCCGAAGTTTATCACAGGATAGCCCAGTATCATTTAATGTTAGTGTACCAATTCCGCGGCTGCCAACCTGTATATCATCACCTACTTCTGCTCCTGTATTAGTGAAAGTGACCGTACCAGTACCTCTTGATGAATCGTGAACTATTTCAAGGTCATCTTTTATGTATATGTCACCGCCAGTCACAGTCACAGTACCTGTACCGTAGCTGCCAACTCGTAAATCACCGTCATCAATAGTGGTATCACAATTAGTCAAAGTGAGTTCACCAACACCGGAACCATCGCCATCATCATCTTTATTTGCAATATAAATGTCGTCACAATCAAGCACAACGGTATCCAAAGTCATGGTACCTATTCCGTTATCGTCGTGGGAGATTTCTATATTGTCCGATACTGTTAACGTACCGCCTGTCATATTAAAAGTACCATCACCGTGGTCGCCGAGCATCAGATCATCGACAGTGATAACGCTGCTCGCTAAAGCACTAAGTGTTCCTATACCGTCATCACCAATTATGATATCGTTACCAATAGTGAGCGGGCTACCTGCCAGAACATTAACTATTCCTACACTTTCCGGAGCAATGTTGAGACTTCCAGTCGTAGTTAACGATCCGCCGCTGTTAACATTCACGGTGTAGGGATAATTAGGGTCATCAGCAACAGTAAGACTGTTTGCGTTCGCAGCAGCATCGATATTAACTACGGTCACCGCAAACTGATCTTCAGCAGTTTCTTCACCGAGACGGGCAGGGCCATTTGCATCTGGCACTAAACCTGTATCCCAGTTTCCTGCGGTATGCCAAGCACCACCAGTTGCTCCGGTCCAATTCGTTTCAACGGTAATGGTTACGGTGTCAGACAAGATAGCGCCCTCGTCGCCTGTAACATTCAGTGTCAATACATAAACACCGCCTGCTGTAAATGTGACAGTAGGATCGGCCGCTGTTGTAGTATTGTTGTCATCGATAGTAGCAAAACCACCGCTCCAGCTATAGGTGAAAACTTCGCCGTCATTAGCATCAGAGATCGTGGAATTCAATGCAACACCTATCAGGGCTGTTGACACCTGCACTGTCTGATCAGGTCCGGCATCAAGACTAGCGCCGAGAACGGTAATGGTTACAGTGTCAGACAATTCAGCACCCTGGTTACTTGTAACATCCAGTGTCAATACATAATCGCCCTTCGCTGTAAATGTGACATTAGGATCGGCCGCTGTTGTAGTATTGTTGTTATAATCGATAGTAGCAAAACCACCGCTCCATGAATAGGTGAAGACTTCGCTCGCATTAGGATCAGAGATAGCCGAATCCAATTTAACACCTGTTGTTGAGGCTTCTGTCAACCCCACTATCTGATTAGATCCGGCATCAATACTAGCACCGAATGCCATTGAAGACACACCTGCCACGATGGTAAGCAATAGCAGGCATCTTAACATTTTATTCATTTTCATATTCATTTTCATTACATGTCTCCCAAAAAAAGCTGATGTTGATTTTGCAGTAAAACCGCTCATACAAAATTTGACACGACATTCGACAAGAAAGCGTCAATGTCGGCCAACAAAGTAACAGTTCACTGCAAACTACGGACTACGGACTACTAAGCAACGTGCCCAGTACCACTATTACAATTGTTTTGTCTTTATCGTTACTCTTTTCAAAAAAAATTAATAGAAAACATTAAGACATCAAATATGTATCGCACTTGCAGAAAAACTCTGCTGCGTGTTTACGATCTGAATCGCTTGTGATGTTGCCGAGAAAAGTAACCTGGGTGCTGTTAGAGGAAAGCGAACCGCTCCTAAGCGGCTTGATGAACTGCCACCGTGAACTGAGTCGGTCATTTAATGACGTCATTGCTCCTCACTCCATAAGATAGATCAGCCATCCAGACTCATCTATGCCTATGCCCTTGATTTCACTTTATATATTATCACCATCTCTCGATAAAATCAAGCTTAAAATTAAAAAATCCCGAGAAATTTATATATTATCACCATCTCTCGATAAAGTCAAGCTTGAAATTAAAAAATCTTAAAAAGCTGCGCGTTTTTTTCCAAAAAGTGGTCAAGAGTGGTTAAAAAACGCGCATAGTTCGCATGTTTTTTGGCTTTCAAGGACTACAACATCAACCGTAATACCTTGCAACTGGTAAAATCCTATGACAAGGCTGAATGTTTCGTTCGGCTCAACTACTTTATTGGCTGTTACTATCCTGATTAGAAGGTATCTCGTAATAAGGCAGCCCCCGCTCAAATAGTTCCAGATGTCGTCGGATTTCATTGGCCAATTGTTGTTCATTTTGGGCCTCGGCCAAGCTTGCCGCTTTCTTGGCGGTCTCAATCGCCTGACCAAATTTGTCGGACGCGGCATATGCAACTGCTAAGGTGTCGAGTAAATGAGGCCGATTGTTTTCTGTCAGTTCGCAAACGCGGACGGCCAGTTGGACGGCTTCGTGAGGATTACGGATGTCGGGATCCTTATGTGTGGCTTTGACCCAGGCTAAATTGTTCATGGCGGCGGTCCATCCAGGCTCAAGCTCCAACACTTTATTCCAGCATCTAAAAGCCTTCTTTATTTCTCCCTGCAGATAATAACATTCCCCCAATTTATCAAGAACTAAATATTGATCTTCCTGGGATTGAATCGAATACTCATAGTGAACAATAGCTTCGTCAAGTTTGCCCTTTTGGGCCAGCGCTCTACCCAGGTTGTTGTGCACCTCGAGAAGGTCAGGATTAATCTTAACCGCCAAACGAAAATGTTTGATTGCTTCATCCAGCTCGCCCTTTTCGATAAGCGCACCACCCAGGTTGTTGTGTGCTTCGGCAAAATCGGGTTTGGCTCGTATTGCCTGACGATAGTGTTTGATTGCCTCATCCAAGGCACCCTGCTTTTTCAGCAGCACTGCTAAATTGTTGTTAGCCTTTGGATGGCCGGGCTTGATTTGCAATGCTTGACGGTAATGGCTGTTTGCCTCATTAACGAGACCTTGTGAATAAAATGCCAGGCCCAAATTGACGTGCATCGCGAAATTGTCTTTAGTCACTTCAATTGCATGTTCACACAGCGTCTGACTGTTTCGCCAATATCGCACCTGTGTGCGTGTGCAGATAAGCAGCGCAGCGAGCGATAAAGCGCCTAAGGTTGCCAGGGCAATTCTTGCATAACGACGTTTAGCACAAAGCTCCGCCGTACCCCAGACAACCATGATGAGAATACCGATTGACGGCAGATAAGTGTATCGATCGGCCATAGATTGAGCCCCAACCTGTACCAAACCGATCACCGGCACTAAAGTTCCGAGATACCACAGCCACCCAACCATAAAAAAATAATACCCCCGGTAGGCCATATAAATTACAGTTATTGACACAACCGCCAGTATGAAAAAACACAACATCGACTGCCACGCTGGAAAGCCATAATGAGGATAAGGATAGAAAACTGCCAGGCGAGCCGGAAAAATGGTATTGCCAATATATTTAACGTACGAAACCATCGCGTTGACGATGCGTGAATTAAGAGGCAAAATTTCTGTCTTCCATACCGAACCGGCCCCTTTTTGAGCAATAAAGGTGACAATACTTGACACCCCTGCAAGAGCAAACAAGGGAATCTTTTCCGCAATCAGACGCCAAACTGATGAACCTAAGTCAACGTTGGCGACTGATTCAGCTTTTGGTGAAGCACCGGTTTCATTCTGACGAGACTTTTTGAACCGACTCAGAGGCCAATAGTCAAGCAGAAGAAGTACAAATGGCAAGGTTACCAACATAGGTTTAGCCATCAATCCAAGGCCAAAAGTCAAAGGTACCAACAAATATCTTCCGATACGCGGGCGTTCTGTGTATCGAGCGTAAGCAACCATGGTTAGCATCCAGAAGAAACCGCTTAAGACATCCTTGCGTTCAGCAACCCAGGCCACAGACTCAACACGCAGAGGATGCAAAGCGAAGGCTGCTGCAACAAAGGCACTTCGCCAAACTGCCCCGGTCATTTTCTGCAGAACCCAAAATAACAGCAAAGTATTTACTATATGAATCAACAAACTGGTGATATGATGCCATCCAGCGTTCAGCCCGAATAGTTGGCAATCAAGCATATGACTAAGCAAGGTTAAGGGGTGCCAGTTGCCGGTGGGACGGATGGTGGTAAAGGCCAGTTTAACAGATTCAAACGTTATTCCCGCTTTGGTGTGGCGATTTTCGGTTACATATATAGTATCATCATAGTTAACAAAGTCGTTGTTTCGCACCTGTTCAAATGCCACAAAAGTGGCCAGTGCCAATCCTACACAAATCAAAACAATATATATTTTGTTGCCTACTCGTACCATAAATAAGCCTATTGTGTGTTATATACAACAAAAACACAGGCAGCACCCATATCACACCATAAGAAAAAAGAATCGAGGCTCTCCGGTTAACCCTTGACGCAAATCAAAGGAATCAGCTTCGCCACCTTCCTGGCAAGGTGCGCTTTTTCCGTAGCCTCAACTACAATACTGACATCCTTATACGCCCCGGGAGCCTCCTCAGCCACGCCGCGCATGCTCTTGCTGCGTATCAACACGCCGCCCGCCGCCAACCGGCCGGCCACCTCCGTACCACGCCAGCGTTTCTTCGCTGCTGTCCGGCTCATATTTCTGCCGGCACCGTGGCACGCCGACCCGAACGCGATCTCTTCACTCTCACTCGTACCGACCAGTATATACGATGCGGTTCCCATCGTGCCGCCGATAAGCACGGGCTGGCCGATGTGACGATACTCAGCTGGCAAAAATCCATGCCCCGGACCAAACGACCGGGTTGCACCCTTGCGATGAACAAAAACGCGTCTGCGTTTGCCGTCTATCGTGTGTTCTTCTTCCTGGCAGGTGTTGTGCGAAACGTCGTAGAGCAACTTGATAGATGCTCTGGGCATTATCCTGTCAAATACCTGCCTGACCATGTGCGTCAGGACTTGACGATTGGCCATCGCACAGTTTATTCCACTCCGCATCGCTCCGAGGTAGCTTTGGCCGAGCTTTGAGTCCAATGGGGCACAGGCCAATTCCCGCTCCGGCAGCCGGATTCCGAACTGGCCTGCGGACGTGGTCATCTTCTTGAGAAAATCGGTCCCAATCTGATGCCCAAGCCCGCGTGAGCCGCAGTGAATACTTATCTTGAGGTCATCAACGCTGATTCCAAAAGCCCGGGCCGTGTCCTTGTCATAAATCTCGACAACCTTTTGTATCTCAAGGTAGTGATTACCCGAACCCAACGTGCCCACTTCATCTTCCTGCCGCTTCTTCGCATGGTCGGAGACCTCGCCCGGCCCGGCCCCTTCAATTCGACCGCCGTATTCGATGAA
>QNBT01000107.1 GCA_003644205.1 Planctomycetota bacterium
GTCGTTGTGTCATAGACCATGTCGTCCGGCAAAGCAGATACCCAGTCGGCGTTGCTGTCGACAGTATAGCTTACCTTGCCTATCACAGTAAATTCGTCCTTTATTTCAAGACTCAACGTCAGTTTTGATCCTTCGGCTGCGCTCAGGACAGGGTTTTGAGTTTTGAGTTTTGAATCTGTGATTACCGGTGCGGTGTTGTCAATCACGAAGGGGTCGCTGATACGTGAGCCGGACAGTTTCGTTGCGGTAGTATTGCTTCTTTCATCGCTTGCGGTAACTCTCACCTCATACCGGCCATCCTCGACTGTCTTGGTGTCCCACTCGAACCTGGGCTTGTCAAAGTCATCCTCGAGCTTAATCCATTCGGCCCGGCCGAGCTTTCTGAACTCAATCTTATAAATCAGGGTGTCATTATTATCATCTTCGGCCTTGTATTTAATATGGAACTGGCCCGGTTTATTCTTATCTCCCCTCGCTGCGGTTACCGACAACAGGCGTGGTGCAAGATTGGGAACTACGTGCGGCACGGCAATTTTCCTGATAACCGGGGTCTGGCCGGCCTCAGCCGTTTCAAGGGTGAGTTTGTACTGGCAGAATCGGCTTAACGGACAGGTAAGCTGCGTGGCCTCGGTAACCTCGACGGCTTGGGTCCAGGGCGAAAAGGTCGGGTCGTTGGGGTCTTCGACATTGCCACTTCGGGCCGACATCAGCACGCGACACGCAGCGGGGATATCGGCATCAATTTGCAGCTTGCCCCACATCGAAGGCTGGCCGGCATCGACCAGGTCGGAAGTAAATGTTCCGCTTGGTGCAAAAGATTTGGAAAGCCTTATCAGCTTTGCCGGGTTGGACGTACCGAGATAAAGCTCATCGCCGACATTGGCAAGGGCTGTCACCTGTGAGGCCTCTTTATCCTTATAGGCAATGGCTTTTTGCTCGGTTTCGGGGTCAATGGTAAACAGTTGTGCCTCGTTTCCGGTGCCGAGCAGAAGTTGGGCGTCCTGCTGAATGAGGGCAAAGAACACGGCCTTTTCACTGAAGACATCTGTCACAAAGCCACGTGGATCGATTTTGTATATATGGCTTGCCTCTTTGGGAGGCGTCCCGCGTTTTGCGGCCGGGACAGCACTGGCATCTTGTTTAACCTTCTCTTCGGAGGTATTTGCGATATTGAGTGTAGTTGAGCCGGTTTCCTTGCCGGTTTCATCTGGTTTTGTTTCGGTGTCAGGCCGGCCCGGTGGTGTGGCCACGGAGATGCTGGTGAACTTGAGCTGGTTCTTGACGGCCTCGGCGGATGTCGCAGACACATAAAGAGCATCCCGCTCATCGAGCAGAAGCGAAGTAATCTCGGTCTGGGCACTGTCGTACAGGACGGTTGCGGCGCCTGTGGCAGGATTTATTTTATAAACGAGGCCCCGCCGGTCACAGCCGGCATAAACAAAGTCGTCTTTTCCAATTATCAGCGAAAGGATGTTTTTGTCGCGACTGTCATAGACAAGCTGAGGATTTTCACCGGCTGGATCAAGGCGATAGATTTTGCCTTCCGGGCCGGTGCCGAGGTAGATGTTGCCCAAATCGTCAAGGCTGACTGCGAGGATATATGTTGCATCCGGTGGTGAGTATATTGTCTCGAACTCGCCGGCATCCAGCCGCATCAGTCGGCAGTTTTTCCCGCTGACGGCGGCTAAGAGCCTTCCTGCCGAGTCCAGCGCCATTGCGAAGATGTGCTCGTTGACAAAGACCTCGTCGGCTTTGGGAGCGTTGGGGTCGGTTGATTCGGTCTCACCGGCAGGGGCTTGTTTTGATTTGAGCGGGTAGAGCCTTGTTGCTTTGCCCTCGGCATATTTAATGATGTCGCCGTTTGGGCTGGTTCCAAGATATATACTGCCCGCCGAGTCGGCAACGATGGCGTTTATAATCCAGATATCCTTCAGGAGGCGGCCGCAATCTATCTCGGTCGCTTCTCTTGCAAGTTTGATTGTTCCCTCGGAGTCAATAACGGTGCCGGCTGTTTCGCCTTTCAGCAGGTCGGCTGCTGAGCTGTGTCGCGTAATCTTGCTGGTGACGGCGCTGCACAGGCCGGCAACAACAAACACAGCCAAACCGGCGGTTATGATTATTTTTGTGGTACAAGAATTCTTCATCAAATATTCCTTTGTTATCTTTCCACCGTAATTTTGAAGGTCTTTTGCCCGATGATAATGTCGCCGGTGTACGTGTCTTTCTGGAGCCAATGCTGCATCGGCAGAAATGTTGTTGTCCTTTTGGCGTCGCCTAAGAGAATTGCTTTGGTTTGCGGCAGGTCGCCGAGCTCGGCTCGCCGGATGACGATTCCACCGGGCGGCAGTGTCATTGTCAAATAGAGTCTGTCGCGGCGAATACTCAGAAGCTCTCTTAGGGCCTCAACCAGGGTGGGCATGTCGTGTGTTGTGAATTTATGAGGTGATACTTTCCTCAAAAATTTCTCGTATTCGTAAGCACCTGCGACGAGGACGTCATATCGGCCCGGGGCCAGATTTCCAGGGACCTTGAACTGTAAGGTGTGAGTCTTCTTTTCGGACAGATATGAAAGCAGCACTACCGATACATCGACTGTTTGACCGGGCCGGACTTTTGCATCTGAAAGGTTCACAGACCATATATTTGACAGTATGTTTTTCGGTAATATCTCGACCTCGAAATCAAGGCTGTTTATATTTACTCGCTGATAAGGATTATTCATCAGCATTCCTATTGTGCCGACAGCTTCGTTTGCGAGTTCACGGACGGACCGGCCGGAGGAAACATTTTCAAAACTGATGGCCTCGAAGCCATCGACGCCAATGCCGGCCCTGTACCTGACCGTATGTTCCGGCGGCAGGGTGCCTGCTGCTGCGATCGCGCCGATAAGAGCGGCCTGTGTTACCAGGGGTGTATAAATTCGGTTGACAGCCACTTCACAGTCGTATGTCCTTGGGTTATCGACTGCGTTGCTAAAGTGGTCGATTGTTATTCGCATCGGTATCAGTTTGGGGCGGGCGCCGATTTCGCCGTATATTCCGGTTGCACAGTCGGCGCGGACAGCGCCTATTATTGGTCCGGCGGTGGCAAGTTTGAATGATATCTGCATGTTTGAGGCGACGGTATGCACGCGGCCTGAAGCCATCGGCAGCTCAACGTCGCCGTAGCCTAAGAAACCGTGGCCGAAAGCCAAAACCTTGTTATCCACAACTTCAGTGGCGGTGCCAATGGCAGCCATCGAGATATCGCCACTGGCAAGTGGTATGGTAAGACAAGCACCAGGCTCAAATGTTAGTTCTGAGTTTTTAGTTTTGAGTTCTGAGTTAGTCGAGCCACCGGCCACAGGTAAAAGGCCTAAAGGCTCGAACCACGGTGCAACCTGGTCACATACCTCGGCGGGCAAAGAAGTAATCAACAGTTCTAAGTTCTGAGTTATGAGTTGTGAGTTGGCGCAGCCGGTGGTTAAGCGTTTGTTAATGTCGGCAAGGTCAATCGGCGCAGAAAAATCAAGGCCGAGCGACACAGGATTGCCGGTCGAGGCAAGTGCCTGAGTATCCGACTGTGGTCCGACCCGGAGCATATCTTCTATGGGAGTAACCTGATAGAGAGGGTCTTTCGAAAAGGACCAGCCCCCCGATAGTGCTCCAGCCAGTCGGCCCTCGATATAGACCGGTGAGCCGCTGCAGCCCCTTATCGGGCCGGTATGTTTGAACCGCTCATCAGTTCCGATAACAACAATGGCGTCTCTGCCGGGCCGGATGTTGTGAATAACGCTGAGTATCTCTAAACCAAACCTTTCAACCTTGCTACCCTCAAGTACGGTCAGACAATAGGCCTCCTGGCCGGGGTGAATCTCGTCGATAGTTATATACCTGGCTCTGTCAACAGCCGGTTCACCAGTCGAACTACCGGCAGATTCTGCCGGTGAGAAAAACATACACAGGGCCGTAAAGCATAATAATGCAGATAGTTTCATCCCGGCGGCGGTTTTTAATATGTCAAACATTGCCCTCTGATTTTTCCTTGACTACATTTCATTTAGCGGTTACAATAAAGCATATAATACCATCAAATTATTGATTGGCAATTATAATTCGCAGATTAATTTAGAGAGGTGCCCGATGGACCCGAAACACCGTCACGAACTGAAAACGAATGAATTAGCTGACTGGATTACTCATCTGCCCGATTTTTTGCGTCGGAACTGGGCTCAACTTGTCGGCTTAGCTCTTATTATCACCGGCGTGTTGGGCGTTCCCATAGTAAAGCGTACACGGCAAAACGCGGCCCAAACCAGGCAGGCGGAGACTACGCAACTTATGCAAAGGGTCGCCCAGGAGAAAATTATGGCGGTTCGCAATCAGGGCAGCGGTATTTGGGAGGCACAGAGCCAGTTGCTCATGGTGGCCGGTTCGCTTGAGGCCGCAGCCAACAAGGCCAAGAATCCGTATTCTGCGGCCCTTGCGCTTATCAAGTGTGCAGAAGCCTTTCGGGCCGATTTGCACTACCAACCCGGTCCCGTCGAGCGCTCGACCGTGCAGGCGCAGATAAACCGTGCAAGCAGGACTTACGAGCTGGCGATTGAAAAGGCGCAGGGTAATAACCTTCTGACAGGCATGGCCAAAATGGGTTTGGGGCTTTGCGCCGAGGAGCTTGGTAACTTTGACCGTGCAAAGGAAATTTACGAAGATATTGCAACAAACGCTGACTTTGCCGGCACGATATTCCCGGCACAGGCACAACTTCGCCTTGAGGTTATGGACGACAGCAGGGAAAAATTTGTGTTTGTCGCCGCCCCGGAACCTGAAGCTCCAGCAGTTGATGTCGAGATTCCCGGAGTATCCGGGAACGAGACCATCGACAAGCTAATCGGGCCTGTGATGCCGCAAAGCCCGGGCGACGAAACGGCAGGGGCCGAAACAACGCCACAGGAATCAGGCACCGGCGAGTCAGCTTCCGAGGCCGAGTCAAGTACCCCGGCCGGGCAAACGGCTCAGGGCGAATCCGAAACGGATTAGCCGGAAATGACACAGACCCCTGCTCCATCGCCCCAGAATACAAATCAACAACCACCACGCCCGGAGGCTATTAACAGTGATGTTGAGATTCTCAGCAAAGAAGGCGATGAGCGGGTGGGTGAGCATCTGCGGTTCCGTGTGGGTTCGAGTATAAAGCTAAGGCGGCTTGACAGGTATCTTGGGGGCAGATTCAGTCAGTTCAGCAGGACAAGGCTGCAAAAACTAATAAAAGAGCAAGGCGTAAACGTCAACGGCCAACCGGCCAAGCCCAGCCACAAGCTCAATCCCGGCGACGAGATTGATTTAATTTTGCCGCCGAGAAAGCTGCGCGAGCTTGCCCCGGAAGATATCCCGATAAGCATCATCTATGAAGACGCCGAGATGATAGTCGTTAATAAGCAGGCGGACCTGATTGTGCACCCTGCGCGTGGTAATACGCACGGAACGCTGGTGAACGGGCTTGTTTATTATGCTAATAAACTGTCAGCCGGAAGCGGCGAGTTTCGGCCGGGGATTGTGCATCGGCTGGACAAGAATACAACCGGCGTGCTCGTGGTGGCCAAGACCGACACCGCTCACTGGAAACTCGCGAGACAATTCGCACAGCGCACAACGAATAAGACATATCTGGCGGTGGTTCACGGAACATTGGAACTCAGAGCTGATCGTATAAATCAGCCTATCGGCATGCATCCTAAGATGCGCATCAAGAATGCGATTCGGCCGGATGGCAAGGAGGCGATTACTTTTTACGAGGTGCTCGAAGAATTTCGGGGCTTTTCGCTGGTGAAGCTGTCACCCAGGACCGGCAGGACCCACCAGTTGAGGATTCACATGGCATACCTGCAGCATCCGATAGTGGCTGACGATATGTACGGCGGCAAGGTGGTGTATGACTGGCAATTGCAGGATAGAGACGCCGAACCGGCTCAGCCGCTGATAAACCGCCCAGCGCTGCACGCCGCCAAGCTCGAAATCCGGCACCCGATTTCCGCCGAAATGATGGAATTTGTTGCTCCCCTGCCGGACGATATGCAACAACTGATTGACAAGCTAAGACAATTCCGCTCTTTGTAGCCCTTCCGGCCTTCAAACCATCCCCTGAGCCTATCGGCTCAGAGGCTGCCACACATATTTGTCTATACATCTAAATTGATGTGAGAATTAAGGTGTCCGGTACATTTTATAGTTGACTTTTTGGTTTAACTCTTTAATATGTCGTCATTATGCCGCGGGCTAAACGTATAACTCCTGGTGCATAATGAGCAACCACTGGCATTTATTACTTTGGCCCATAGGCGATGGTGATTGGCCTTGGTCGAGCTTGACTGTTCGTAATGGGTTAGAATCGACATTAAGACCACAAGGCAGACCCAAAAAATGTACCGGACACCTTTAATTTTCCCGAAAATCTACAGCCGACTCACCTATTCACCGTTGTTCCCTTGGACCTTGTCTTCGTAAAGGAACGCACAGCAAGAACATATAGAATCGCTGTGCCGATAAAGCAGACCAGACACCAAAACTCGACTCGTGCCATGTTCTCAGCCGAGTTTTTACTAAACAGCCGCCACAACGGGTGGGCAAGGTTTCTGGCCTTACTCGGCCAGAAAAGCCGCACATCATAATGACAGATAGCGTCGATGGCCGCGTGCAGCCACACACCGAGGATACCTGAGATAATCATCTTCCAGAGGTTGGGCTTGTAGCGGATGCGCACCAATCGCATGCCCCATTCAAAGA
>QNBT01000108.1 GCA_003644205.1 Planctomycetota bacterium
GAACCGGAGCGATGTCCGGCGCTATCGCAGGAATTGAAACGGCACTGTGGGACCTTGCCGGTAAAATCCTCAATACGCCTGTATACAAATTATTGGGCGGCAAATTTCACGACAAACTGCTCATCTACCACGATACAGGAGGCCCCAAGAATAGCCTGGATCCTAAAGCCTGGCTGCAGGTCGCCCAGGAATCTGTGGAATATGGATTCAAGGCCCTCAAGTTCGATTTTAGCCAGCGTCACAATCCATGGAGCCGTTCCATCACCGGAAAGGAATTAAACGGTTGGATCAAAATTGTCGAGAAAACACGGGAATACCTCGGGCCGGATTACTATTTCGGTATCGACCTTAAATACAGAAACAGCCTGCCTGACGCCCAGCGGTTAATCAACGCGCTTGAGCCGTATAAATTGTGGTTCATCGAAGATCCCCTGCCGCCGCTGAATATCGCATCGATGAAACGAATCACCGATGAATCGAATATCCCGATTATGACTGGCGAACATTTTCATACACGTCAGACGTGGCGCCAGCTTATCGAAACAGAGGCGTGTGATTATATCCATCCCGATACACAAAAATGCGGCGGACTGCTCGAAACAAAATGGATTGCGGACTGGGCTGATATTCACTACATACCAATGGCGTGCCATAATCTCTGTTCGCCGGTAGGAACCATGGCATCGGCGCATGTCTGTACTGCCACACGTTCCTTTTTTACTCTTGAATCAGACAGCATTAATTTGCCATACTGGAAAGATATAATCGTTCGTCAAGACGGCGGTAAATTCTATAAAGACGGATATTTGAGAGTTTCGGATAAACCGGGCCTTGGCATTGAACTCAATGAAGACGTATGCAAAAAGCATTTGTCAAAGGGCTCATCGTTTTTCAAATAAAGAAATCGCAGAGAAATTAATGATTCAGGCCAATACTTGTTGAAAGGTTGTTTGTATGATGAATCGAAGGGAATTTGGAAAAAAAATAGGGGGCAGCCTGGCTGTTGTCGGCGTTACTGGAACTGTGGGAATCAGGCCGTTTTCGGCGAAAGCGGCACGCGTCCCCCGAAAAAACACAATGATGCATGTCTGTGGAGACTACCACAGCGTCGTGGGTGGAAAAGGGGCCGATATGGTTAGCAAGGCGAACCTGGAGTACAACTTGCGTCACGGCGTGAAACATCTGACCGCCAAGGTGAGTAAAGAGTCTTCCAAGGGCGTCTGGGACCTCGACGAACTGAAGCGTATGAAAGACAATTGCGACAAGTTCGGGGTCGTTTTCGAGGCCATTAGAATGAAAGACGACTATATTCGCGCGAAGAAAGAATCCGACCGCGACCGCGAACTTGATACGATTGCCGAAAACATCCGAAGGGCTTCTAAAGTGGGAGTGGAGGTTATCACTTATCACTGGCGCGTGATACCCATCAGGCGTAACCGAAAGACGAATGGCCGTGGCGGAGTTACCTATGTGGGTTTTAAGCTTGAGAAAAACTGGCGTGAGCTGCCCGTAAAAAAAGCGGGGAGAGTCGATTCGGATGAATATTGGGAACGCATCGACTATTTCCTGAAGAAAATCATTCCGGTAGCCAGCCAATACAATGTGAAAATGGCTTGCCATCCTTACGACCCGCCTGGGCTGCCCTTCG
Source organism: Planctomycetota bacterium (assembly GCA_003644205.1). Lineage (GTDB taxonomy): Bacteria > Planctomycetota > Phycisphaerae > Sedimentisphaerales > Anaerohalosphaeraceae > QNBT01. The sequence continues at coordinate 1,649 of QNBT01000108.1, forward strand.
GCTACCAGGGAGTCGACAACTGGGATTCCCCTTCGGTTTTCGACGCTATCAAACGCTACGAAGCGCTTTTTGAAAGCCCCTACAACGGGTTTCAGGTCTGCCTGGGAACGCTCGCCGAAGGGCTGAAGAATCCCGCCAAAGACGTTCTCCCAATTGTGGATTATCTCGCCGAACGCGGGAAAATCCACCAGATCCACATGCGAAACATCAGGGGCGGGCTTCACGATTTCTACGAGGTGTTTCCCGATGAGGGCGAGATGGATTTTCTGGAGATCATAAGAATTTTGAGGGACCGGCAATACCAAAACGCCATCTGCCCCGACCATATGCCGGCCCATCCCGACGACCCTGGAAAACTTCAGGCCTTCGCCCTCGGATACGGATATATCAACGCCCTGATCCACGCGGCGAATGCCGAAGTATAATAATGTGTGTAACGAGAGATATTGGCATAGTATGAAAAAGCTGCAGATAATTTTGTGTGTGCTGATGCTGCTGTGCATGGCTGGGGCACTGCGGGCAGAGGGGATGGTTGTGGTTCGTACTGAGGATACCGGGGTTGCTCTTGTTAACCCCGGTATGGGGTGGACGATGCATTTTTATTCTAACGTTCCGAGTAATTACGGGTCGAAGCTGGCCCCTTCGGATACGGTTGACGATTTCCCGGGCCTGTCGACGGTGTACCTGCGGATTCCGTGGGCATTTATCGAACCTGAGGAAGGACAGTTTAACTGGGCCATTCTCGATACGCCCGCCCAGCGGTGGATTGCCAAGGGCAAGCGCATTGCTTTGCGTTTGACGTGTTCTGAGAACTGGATGAAATTTGCGACGCCGGAATGGGTGAAAAAGGCAGGCGCCAAGGGCACCTTTTATCAAAAAAACAAGGGGCGAGTTGAAAAGAGTGGTTCCTGGGATCCGTTCTTCGACGATCCCGTATTCATTAAAAAGCTCGATGCCTTTCTGGCTGCTGCCGCAAAACGATATGACGGCAATGAGAACGTTGAATTTATCGATGTCGGTTCGTTCGGTCTTTGGGGCGAGGGACATACGCATATGAGCAGCAAGCAGGACAATATAGAGATTCAGAAGATTCATATCGACCTGTATGTTAAACATTTCAAAAAAACGCTGCTTTGCATCAGCGATGATTTTGCGGGGCATAACAAACCCGGACGTCGTTTTCCCATTACGGACTATGCGCTTTCCAAGGGTGTGACAATCCGGGACGACAGTATACTGGTTCAACCCCCGCCACGGTCGTGGTATCACGCCGAGATGGCGCAAGCGTTCTGGCCGAAGCTGCCGGTTATTCTTGAGCACGAGCACTATGGATCGTCCATGAAGCGAAACGCATGGGATGGGGAGCTCTTGCTGAAATCGGTTGAGGATTACCATGCCAGTTTTATGTCGATCCATTGGTGGCCGCGGATTCTTCTCGAAGAGAACCGTGAGATCATCGACAAGATCAATCTGCGCATGGGGTACCGGCTGCAGCCGGTGGAAGTGGTCTGGCCGAAGACTGTGGAAATCGGCAAGCGGTTCAAGGTTCAGTGGACGTGGTGCAATAAGGGCGTTGCACCGTGCTATCGTGGCGGATTTGCGACGCTGACGCTGAAAGACGCCAAGGGGGGCATTGTGTCGGTTCTGAGCGACGAGACGCTGAACATGCGCGACCTGGAGGTCGGTACTGCCGCGAAGGCTGTGATGAGGAAACATGAAAGTGAATTTGTGGTCGGCCTTGCCGGGCCTGTGACGAGGCCGGGGACGTACGATGTGTTTATCTCGGTCGGCAAGCGAGACGGGACACCGCAGATAGCCCTGCCTCTGAAAGACGGCGACGGCCAACGCCGCTACCGGCTTGGCAGTATAACCATAGAAGACAGAAAGGCAGCTAACAACTGAATCCTTAAATGCAATACTTTAACAGCGGAAGCCAGGTAACGGTTAGCAATGAAATTTAGTAAAGTTCAATATGCCTATATTGTGATAGCTGCATTTCTGTTTGCGGGTATGTTTACGGGTGTCTATGCTGAAAAAACGTCCTCGGAAAATCAGCGTATGGAATACCTGGATAACGGTATTGTTCGTATCGGCATTGACTTGTCGATCGGTGGAGCTATTACCTATTTCGCCGATGTTAAAGACGGCGTAAATATTGTCAACAGCTACGATTTGGGTCGGCAGGTTCAGATGTCGTTTTATTCGTACCCAATCCCTTTTGAACCAAATGGCAAAAAGCCAAAAAACCACTGGAAACAGCTTGGGTGGAATCCTATCCAGTCGGGTGACTGTTATGGTAATCCGTCGAAAGTTCTGGAATACAAAAACGACGGCAAATTACTTTATGTCAAGTGTATTCCGATGCAGTGGCCGTTGAATAATGAACCTGGTGAATGTACATTCGAGGTGTGGATCAGACTTGAGGGGCCGGCTGCGCTGGTGCGGTCACGCATCAATAATAATCGGTCCGACAAAACACAATATCCGTCGAGAAGTCAGGAGGTTCCGGCGGTTTATACTAATGGTCCGTGGTATCGGCTGACCACTTATACGGGCAGCAAGCCGTTTACGAAAGACAAAACTTCTCTAATCCCTATCAAGGAAAAGAAGCGAGGCGAATTCCCATGGTCGCGTTTTCAGGCTACCGAGAACTGGGCTGCACTGGTAAATGAAAAAGGAACCGGTGTGGGTGTCTGGGCGCCGGGTGTGCAGAGCTTTCTGGGTGGATTTGCAGGCAATCCCGGAAGTGGCGGTCCAAAGGATGCCCCTACGGGTTATATTAGCCCCATTTCCAGAGAGATCCTGGATCACAATATTCAGTATGAATACGAGTACCACCTGATAGCAGGGTCGGTAGAGCAGATACGCAACTATGTCTATAAGTACAATACCGGGCCGATTACCGATTTTGATTTCTCTACAGACCGGCAGCATTGGGTACTTGAAAATGCATCTGACAGCGGGTGGCCCATGAAGGGCCTGTGGCATGTTAACCTTAATCGGGATGGGCCGAGAATTATCAGCCCCGGAGGTTGCTGGCAAGCCGATGAGTATTCTACGATAGAGATTAACGCGGCATTTAATACCGGCGAGCCTGCTGCTTATATCCGATTTTTCCCTTTCACCGAAGATGGAAGAACACCTGGAACCTCGGTTAGCTTCAACGTGATTAACGATTCAAAGATGCACACCTACCGAGTTAAACTTTCTAATGCTCCTGGGTATCTCGGAGCTATCGGACAGTTTAGTCTCCAGCCCTGCAAAAATGGCAAGAAGGGACAATTTGTAAAGGTGCAAAGCATAAAGCTCATAAAGTAAGAATAATTAAAAGAGGCAATTAGAGTAAGCAGTAATCCACAAAGGAGCGCATATGAATAGACGCAGCTTTATCAAGATAATGGGCATTGCCGGTGCTGGTTTTACCGTAGCTTCGTCAATGACGGGTTGCTCAACGGTCCCGCCGGCAAAAGCATCATCCAAAAAACCCAACATCCTTTTCTTATACAGCGATGACCACGCCTGCCAGGCGATAAGCGCATACGGCGGCCGCCTGGCAAAAGTTGCCCCGACAAAAAACATCGACCGCATAGCTAAAGAAGGCATGATATTCCGGAAGTGCTACGTCACAAACTCCATCTGCGCACCATGCCGCGCCGTTATCCAGACCGGTATGCACAGCCATCTAAACGGTGTTTTAACCAACGGAAATAAGTTTGACAACACGCAGCAGACGTTCCCCAAGCTTCTGCAACAATCCGGTTATCAGACCGCCATCGTAGGCAAGTGGCACTTACGGGTCCGCCCAACCGGCTTTGACTATGACGAAGTCCTCCCAGGCCAGGGCGCATACTACAACCCGGTATTCATAAAACGCGGGGAAAAAGTAAAACACGAAGGTTACAATACAGACATAACAACAAACCTCGGTCTAAACTGGCTAACAAACGAACGTGACAAAGACAAACCATTCATGCTTATGCTTCAGTACAAAGCTCCGCACCGAAACTGGCAGCCCGGCCCGGATCACCTGACACTTTTTGACGACGTTACCATCCCCGAGCCGGACAACCTCTTCGACGATTACGCCGGACGCGGCACTGCCGCCCATACCCAGGATATGTCAATAGAAAAGACAATGACCCCCAAAGACACCAAACTTATACCCCCCGGCGGACTTACCCCGAAACAACTCGAAAAATGGAACGCTGCTTACGAACCAAAAAACGAAGAATTCAGAAAAGCCGACCTCAAAGGCAAGGCCCTTGTCCGCTGGAAATACCAGCGATATATGAAGGATTATCTTCGCTGCGTCCGCTCCGTTGACGACAACATCGGACGCGTCTTGAAATACCTCGACGACACCGGACTCGCAGACAACACTATCGTAATATACTCATCGGACCAGGGTTTCTATCTGGGTGAACATGGCTGGTTTGACAAACGATTCATGTACGAAGAATCCTTCCGAACCCCGCTGATAGTCCGCTGGCCCGGTCATATCAAGCCCGGAACATCAAACTCTGACCTGGTACAAAACCTCGATTTCGCCCAGACATTCCTCGATATCGCAGGTATCGAGTCGCCGTCGAACATGCAGGGCAGCAGCTTTAAGCCAATTCTTTTGAGGGGAAAAGCCCCGGCAAACTGGCGAAAGAGCCTGTATTACCACTACTACGAGTTCCCCGCAGTCCACAGCGTACACAGACACGAAGGCGTCGCCACAAACCGTTACAAACTCATAAGCTTCTATGACATCGACGAGTGGGAATTCTACGACCTCGCAAAAGACCCCGCCGAAATGAAAAGCCAATATGACAACCCAAAATACGCCGGCAAGGTAAAAGAGCTAAAGGCAGAACTGGAAAAGCTCAAAAAGCTCTATAAAGTAACACCCCCGCCGCCGCTGCGCAAACGGCAGCCAAAATCTGGAAAACCAAGGGCAAAAAATAATTATCACAGCGATCCAGTTGGCATAAAAGCATGATGAAATCATCATTGCGCAAAGTTAGCAGGTAAACGGAGAGCATATGAATAGACGCACCTTTATCAAGATAATGGGCCTTGCC
>QNBT01000109.1 GCA_003644205.1 Planctomycetota bacterium
GGGCCGAGGATGTTGCTTCGGCAAGTATCTGTTCGGTTAATTTATCCCTTCCTTTTTCGACATTCTGCAGTTCGTCCGCCCTTTCTCCTTCAATGCCTACCGTCATCAGCATAGGACGATTGGAGCTTCGAATCGCTTCAATGAGAAGATGGTTGGAAATCTGGTTTCTTACCGCCGAATCAATTATACCATCAAGCCGGCTGTGGGCGGTGTTTTCATCTTTTACAGTCTGGAAAAACTTCAGCGGGTCATCGATGCGCCAGCGTGCAAAGGTATCGACCCATATCAACCTCTTTTCAAGGGTAGGTACCTGCGTCGCCTTTCCGTCCCATTCCAACAGTCGCTTATCGAAGTAGTTGGCCTTTTCAACAATCGGTTTTTTGAAGTGCAGGCCGGCCTCTTTTACGACCCTTTTATATTCTCCAAACTGGGTTATTACCACCTGTTCGGTTTCTGAGACGATATAGACAAACAGGCTCAAAACAGCCAGCACGGCTATAACAATTACAATAATAATGATTGGAGTTTTATTAGGCATTGGTTATTCCTTCCCTATATTCATTAAGGGTAAAAGACCTTTGACCTTGTCGTCGATTATATATTTCTTTTCAAGTTTGGGGAATACCTTTTCAAGGCTTTCAAGGTACAAACGCCTGCGGGTAACGTCCTTGTTTTGACTGTACTCGGCCCATATCTGGTTAAAACGTTGGGCATCACCGAGGGCGCTGTTAGTGCGGTCGATTGCATAGCCCTGGGCCTGTTTTACCATTTGCAATGCCTGGCCGCGGACTTTTGGAATTACCTTATTATATTCCTCCTTGGCCTGGTTGATGAGCCTTTCCTTGTCCTGCTGGGCTGCGTTTACCTCATTAAAGGCGGGCTTTACCGGCTCGGGGGGGTTGACGTCTTGCAACTTGACCGTATCAACCAGAATCCCGGTGTTATAATTGTCGAGGATACTCTGCATCTTCTCCTTCGCCTCAGCATTTATTTCCATCCTTCTGGCCGTCAGTACCTCATCAACAGAAGAATCTCCGACGACCGTTCTCATCACGGACTCCGATACGTCCCTGATAACCTTTTGAGGATTTCGTATGTTGAACAGATATTTCACAGGCTCAAGTATTTTGTATTGAACAATCCATTCAACCTCGGCTACGCTTAAATCACCGCACAGCATTAAGGATTCATCGAGTGTCCTTTTGCCATAAGTGCTCTTTATCCCCGCTCTCAAAGTACTAAAACCAAATTCCTCTTTGAATATTCTGCTGGCCTGTGGCTTCTGTACTTTCTCAATGTTCAGCGGCAGCTTAAAGTGCAGACCCGGCTCGGTAATCCGGTTAAATCTGCCAAAGCGCTGGACTACACCTTTGGAGTCCGTATCAACCATATAAAATGATGTGGACAGCAACATAAGTATGACAATAAGCGGCAGGGCCCATGTCAGCCAGCCCCAACTGAATTGGAGTCTTTGGAAATTGGCCTCGAAAAAATCCCCGGGCCCCTGGTCATAACGTGCACTTGCCATGATTATTCCCCTTTCGCTAAAATTTACTCAGTTTTAGGATGGCCGGTTTATCCTTTAAGAATCTTGGTGGGATTCAGGTTCTTCTTTTCGATGTCCTTGAAGTAGTTTACCGTTGCGACTTTCATCTCGACCGTTGCGGCATCGTCGCAGACGATAATGCCGTGCGGGTGCATCTGCAGGCACGAGACGGTCAACATATGATTGACGCCGCCTTCGACTGCTTCGGCGAGGGCGCGGGCCTTGTTGTGGCCGTTGACGATTATCATTACCTTTTTGGCGTCCATCACCGTTCCAACGCCGACAGTCAATGCTGTTTTGGGGACTTTGTTCACGTCACCGCCGAAAAATCGGGAGTTGGCGATGATGGTGTCCTCGGTGAGGGTTTTGACGCGGGTGCGGCTTACAAGTGACGAACCCGGCTCATTGAAAGCGATGTGGCCGTCCGGTCCGATACCTCCGACAAAAAGTTCAATACCACCATACCCCTTAATCTTCTTCTCATATCGGGTGCACTCGGCCTGCAGGTCTTTGGCGTTGCCGTTGAGGATGTTGACATTGGATTTTTTGATGTTGATGTGGCTGAAGAAGTTGTTCCACATGAATGAATAGTAGCTTTCGGGATGTTCCTTCGGCAGATTGACGTACTCATCCATGTTGAAGGTGACCACGTTTGCGAAGCTTACCTTCTTTTTCCTGTTAAGTTGAATGAGTCGTTTATACATACCCAGCGGCGATGAGCCGGTAGGCAGTCCGAGTACAAACGGTTTCCTGGCAGTGGGCTTGAAATCATTGATACACCTGGCTACGTACGCGGCGGCCCAGGCACTTACGCCCTTATAGTCATTTTGAATAATGATTCTCATAATTTGTTCCTTTCTTTAATAATGTTAGCTGATTTTTTGCAGCTTGTCGATAAGTTTTGCCGCGCTTTTCTTTTTCTTTTCCAGTCTGTTTTTCAACTCGGTAATGAAGCTGTTATCTTCGGCTGTACCCCTTACGGCCTCGAAGTCGGCGTCTCTTTCGGCCTCGGCACCGTCAACCCCAAAGCCTGTTCGTGACATTGGACTGAACTCCTTGCCGGCGTCGCCACAGCGCATCAAATCAAGCTTTTCAACCGACTCTATCCATGCCTGAACAATGTTCGCTACGTCCCGGGCGTTGAACTGGCCGATGGATTTGTCCAGATTCTGCTCCAAGACGTTTGCGACCCACGACCATTCGTAGTCGCCGAAATTATCATAAATTTCTTTAAGCTTTGCATTGACATCGTCGAGTGATGAGAGAGTCCCGTCTTCGATTTGGGTCAAAAGGTTGTCGATGGTCTCCTGCGGGGTGACCAGGCCTGCCAGATCAACCCAGTGTCCTTTGCCGATTTGGGTTTTCACAGCCAGGATGGCACAAAGGTCATCGATACCGGCAAAATCGTTTTCGCGGAGGCGACGTACAAGGATATTACCAAGGTATCGGTCTATAGCTATCCTGTAAAAGTTTATTCCGTTTTCGAGAGATGAGCGTTTTATCTTTACGCCGTTATAATAGAAGTGCTGTGAGGCCTGTCCGGAGGTATCTTTGAGCTGTCGGAGGATTTTCAGGCCGTTTATCATTTTCTGAACGGTGTATGGGGTAAGGAGGTTGAAGCTTATCAGGTCAAGCTTGTCAGGGTCTTTTCTCTTGTCGCGATTCGGCCACTTGCGGGCGTCTCTTACGGTTCCGACGCTTCGCAGATTAACGCCGGGGATTAGAACACTTTCGTCTTCGTGCTCGATGATGTAGCTGAATGGAAGGTCCGAGGTGTCGGAGTTTGCATAGTGTCTTCCCATGACCAGCGAGAAGGCCCCGACTTTTGCGGGCCAGAGCATGTACGAGTCGGATGTGGTTTTTGAGCCTCGTTCGACGACGCCCTGATGAACGGGGCCGAGCTTGTACATGTGATTGGATTGATTTGAGCCGCTGCCGGCGTTGAGGAAGCTGAACAGCCCTGCGATCAGCAATGTTGATTTATGGTGGGTGACCGTGTACGGCCCGGCAAAGACGGCACAGGCTTCGCCGTGGTATCCACCGCAATTTGCGAAGTAAACTGAGTGTTCCGCAGAGTAATGTTTTGCCAGTTCGGTTGCCTGTCCGACGAAGCAGTGGGCCAGTATCGAATTGTCGCTAACCTTTGCGCCGGAGGCGAGAATAAAGTCGTCCGCGATAACGTTTGTGCCGACAAAGGTCGGGTCCTTTGGGCAACTGTTTATCGTGCCGTTTTCAAGCCGGCTCACACCGTCCAGTACCGCGGCTGGACCGACCTTTATATTCTTAAGGGTTCCGCAGTCGGTGATTTTGACGCCGCGCCCGATGAAACCGGTCGATGAAGTTACGGAGGCAACGTATTGGGCTATCATGGCTTTGAGTTTTTCGATGACGGTTTTTTTGTGCCGGTACATGGCTATGATGTATGCAACGTGCGAAGATAGATGGTCGTAGATTGGTATTTCTCTTCCACCGGCTTCGTTGACAACGGAGACCTCGGTTCCATTGCCGAAGGAAGAGGCGCCATCCACGGCTAATAGCGCAACGTGATTTATGATTACGTCATCTTCAATGTCGTAATTGGCAATGTAGTCCTCGACGTTGCTGATGTAAACGTTGTTGCCAACTCGGCAGTTGTGGATAGTGGCGTTGTATAAGCCGGTGTCTCTTTCGATTCCTCCAAACAGCGAGACCTTTTTTTTCAGCCTGCCGACTGTGACTGTCCCGGAAAAGCGGACGTTTTTGACACGAGCCGGATCAAATCCATCCGCCACGCGAACCAAATTCCAGTCCTGCGCACTGCAACTATTCGATTCGAGAGTTTTAATCTCATCCTGGGTAAGAGCCCGATAAGAATTTTCGGCGGTCATAATATCAACCCCTTACAAGACAATTTCATAAATCAATACCGACCTGAGTCCGGCCGATTATAGCGGTTAATGTTGGCGGTTTCAAGGAACTATCCTCGCGTTTTTTGCCGAGACCAATGCCGGTATCGCGCCAAAAGCCATATCCGGTTGCCAGGTCGGAGATTTGGCTGGACGAAAAAGTTTTTCATTTGGACGTTGACAGTGTAACACGAATATGGTATTTTTATGCGCACGGGGCCTGGTCGTTCAGGCTTTCGTGCGAGTCTTGTTAAACTAATAGTATTTATAAGAACAACTTTAGAAAGGGGCCTTCAAATGCACATGGCAAACGAATTACTTTCGGTTCCTGTGGCTGTTGGGACTCTTGGAGCGGCAGCGGCCGGGGTGGGCTTTGTCTGTCAGAAGGCGAAGACAGAAATCACATCGGACAAATTCGCGCTTATGGGTATCATGGGGGCATTCGTGTTTGCAGCACAGATGGTCCAACTTCCACTTCCCCTGATGCCGGGTACGAGCGGCCATCTGGTAGGGGCGGTTCTTCTGGCGATAATATTAGGCCCGTACGCCGGGGCGATAGCGATATCATCAGTCGTGATTGTTCAATGCCTGATATTTCAGGATGGCGGCCTGCTCGCATTGGGCTGCAACATAATCAACATGGCCCTTATGCCGAGTTTTTTGGGCTACTGGGTATATAGACATTTTGCGGTTTCCGGAACAAGTCAATGGCGAGTTTACTCAGGCAGCATCGTTGCCAGCCTCATTGCCCTGGTCGCAGGTGCTGTGCTTGTACCGATTGAAGCGGCTGTTTCAGGCGTGCTGAGCGTTCCGTTTTACACCTTTTTGCTCACAATGGTCGGCGTGCATTTGATAATCGGCATTGTGGAAGGTTTGATTACCGCGGCAGTGCTGGTCTATCTTCGCCAGGTCCGCCCGGATATTATTGCCGAGTGCGCGGTTAATTCCGCCAGGCTCAGTAAGCCGGCGGTGTATATGACTATCATAGCCGCTACCGTTGTAATCGGGGCGGGATTATCTCACTTTGCCAGCTCGCTGCCGGATGGCCTGGAGTGGAGCTACGCCGAACGGCCGGATGAGCCGGAGTTTACGGCCATCATTTCAAACGAAAGTCATGCTGTCGCAGCCGTTGAGGATTTTCAGTCAAGGTACTCGGCATTACCTGATTATACGATTCGCGGGGGTGCTTTCGGACAAAGCGGGCCCGTTGAGGCGGTCGAGGCAGGTGCCGGGTGGCAGAGCTTTGCAGCAGTCTCCGGCTCTGCGGCGACAATGGGCCTTATCTGGCTTGTCGCGTGGCTACTGCGAACAAGAAACGGCGGGCAGGATGCACCACGCGCAGATTGACAGATTAGCCTATCAGGCTTCCCCCATCCACGCGCTCGATGCAAGGGTAAAGCTTGTCTGTGCGCTCATCTTCAGTATCTTTGTAATCTCATTGCCGGCTACATCGGTCAGCATTTTAGCCTGTTATGCAATCTGGCCCTTTGCGGTGCTGGTAATAGCAGGCGTTCCAATCAGCTTTGTACTCAAACATATTCTTATTGTGAGTCCCTTTATTTTGGTGCTTGCTCTTAGCAGTCTGCTTTACGACAAAGCAGTAGTTACAGTGGCGTTTGGGCCGTGGCGTTGGGAAACAACGGGCGGGGTGTGCCGCTGTTTTTCGATTTTCGGCAAGTTTATTATCACGATGGCGGCCCTTGTCGGACTTGTTGCGACGACGCGGTTCAGCGATTTATTGGCGGCGATGGCAAAACTCGGCGTCCCACATCTGCTCGTTGTGCAGTTGGGCTTTTTGTATCGCTATATATTTATGCTTATCGACAGGGGCTCTCACGTGCTTCGAGCGCGGGCCGGGCGGAAACTGCGAAACCTGGGGCTTGCCGATGAGGTCAAGACGACAGCCGCGATAGTGGGCAGCATATTCATCGGCAGTATCGATTTGGCCGGGCGGGTGAATATGGCGATGCAGGGACGAGGATTCGACGGCCGATTCCACCGATTGACCGAGATGCGAATCACTGGAGCCGATTTTCTATTCGCGGCCATCCTCACCCTGTACCTGGTAGCGCTGCAGTTTTTGAGGAGGGTCTTTTATTGATAATTGAATAATAAAATAAACATTTTACCGAAAATCCTAAATCCTGATATCAAAACTCTAAACAATATCGAATTACCAAACTACAAATGCTCAAAACAGTGCCCTTTGACCAGAAACAGCTTTTTCGGGCATTAGAGCATTTGGATTTTGAATTTGTTTCGGATTTA
>QNBT01000110.1 GCA_003644205.1 Planctomycetota bacterium
AATCGAATGGTAAAGGAGCCGCTTGCCTTCTCAGCCATCACATTGTCGTTGTAATCGTTAATGTTTCCGGATGACGGCGCAGATTCGCAGCCTGTCCCGATATCACGAATCCGGGGCACCCGGCCTGTCAGCCCGCCGGCCTTTATCTCGTCTCGCTCTTGTCTGTACAATCTTATGAATTCTTCCGCCCCTACTCTGGCAAGCACGTATCGCAGCCTTGCTTTGTGCTTGTTTGACCGGTCGCCGTGTTTATCAAACAGCCTCTTGACGGCCTCGGCAACTTCGAAAATCTTATCGGCTTCGATAAAATCCTCAATTTGCACCGCCACTGCGGGATTCAACCCTAAGCCGCCTCCTGCATAAACTGCAAATCCCTTTTTGCCGTCCCGCCGGCAGGCGAAGAAACCGAGGTCAGCCACCGAGGCGAACGCACAATCGTCCGCACAGCCTGAGAACACTATCTTGTATTTTCTCGGCAGATTAAATGAGCTTCTGTCCTGCAGCAAGTACTCAGCCGTAGCTATCGAATAGGGCGCCACATCGAAACGCTCCTTTGGACAGACACCCGCCCTTGCACAGGCGGTAACATTTCGAACGGTATTTCCGCCGCCGCCGCGCGCCGAAAGCCCCACATCCAAAAGCCCTTCGAGTACGTCCGGTGTATTTTCTATAGCCACTTCGTGAATCTGGATATCCTGTCTGGTTGTAACGTGCAGGACTCCATTGCCGTAAGTTTTGTCAAGCTCGGCTATTCGCTCCAACTGTTCAGGCAAAACCTTCCCCGCCCCTATCCGTATCCGCACCATATACCTGCCCTCTGCTCGTTGTTCATAAATACCCATCGGCACGCGGTATGCCTTGAATGCTATCGGCCTGATTTCGCCCTGAAGAAATTTCGCCACCTGTCCTCTATAGCCCAACACATCTTCTCTTACCGTGTCGGGTATTCTCAGGATTGGCTCTTTTGCAGCGTCCATTTCCATCTTTCTCTAAACTTTAAGGACCGGCCCCATCCATCCAGTATATGGAAAAAAGAGCAAAGTCCGACAGATTGATAATACCGTCGCCGTTTGGCTCGGGAGCGATATCCATCGACGGCTCATCGCCCAGCCAGTAACTCAGCAGCACTACCAGGTCAGCGGAGTTGACCTGACCGTCTCCGGTAAAGTCGCCGGGAACATTATTGTAATAGTTTAATGCTGCATAAGCATCGACAAGCCCCCAGCCGTATTCGGCGTCCCAACCCGACGGGCCTAAGTCGATGGCTGTATCTTCGAGAGCTTGTCTAATCGTATCCGGCCCCGTTAAACCGGTAGAAATCAGCAGGGCAGCTACACCACTTACATGAGGGGCGGCCATAGAGGTACCCGTATAAAACCACAGCCCCCAGTCTTTGGGATTCGAGCCGAAGGTCTGCTGCAGGATACCATCGCCGTAGCCGTCTGCATTCTGGTCCACGTTCAAATCCCCTCCAGGCCCGGCCAGATCCAGATAGCTGCCGGTGTTGGAATAGTATGCCCTGGTGCGGTCGTATCGGGTCGCACCAACCGCGATACAATAGTCATCATAGGCGGCCGGGTAAGAAGGCAGATTACCCTCTTGGAATTCGTTACCGGCTGCGCAGATAATAGTAACACCTTGGTTGTAGGCATAGGCAACCGCATTTCTTAGAGTGGTCGAATCGCCCGCGCCGCCGAGGCTCATATTGATTATGTCTGCGCCGTTATCGGCGGCGAAATAGATGCCGTCGGCAATATCTGTATGTGTTCCCACACCGCGCCGGCTAAGAACCTTAACAGGCATTATGGAGCAGTCAAAAGCTATACCTGCAACGTTCTGATTATTGTTTGTAGTCTGTGCCAGAGTACCGGCCACATGTGTACCGTGTCCGTCATCATCGTTGGCATGTTCATTGCCTTTGACAAAATTGTAGCCGGGAACAAAAAGGGTGCCGGCTAAGTCGGGAGCTTGTTCAAAACCCTTGTAATTCTCGTAAGCGACACCGGTATCCAGTACGGCGATTATCACGCCGGCATTACCGGTTGTGATATCCCAGGCCGGCTCGATATTTATTCCCGCCGAAGCGTCATTGAAGTGCCATTGCAGAAAGTAGTAGGTGTCATTGGGTACGAAAAGGGCATACGCATAATGATTTAATTCGGCATACTTCACGTCTGGTTCGCGGCTGTATTCTTCGACCATTTGCTGTGGGCTTTTGCCTGCGGGGACCTTTATCCTCTTAAAGCCGGCAAATCTGCTGGTGTATAGCACTGAAGCTGCGTGGCGAAGGTTTATTTGGTTGATACGGTCTTTAGAAAGACCACTTTTGAATTTTACGACGATTTCATTCGCAGCCCACTTCGGCCCTGTGGCAAGTCTAAGTTTGGCTGTGCGGATATCGGAATCTGCTGATGCAAGATTACATGCCCAATGAGTGGCCATAAACAAAATCGCCGCCCACACAACAAAACTATTGTGTTCGTTCATATTCTTTCACCTACACCTGCCCCTCCCTATTGACCTTTGTAAGACCTTTACGGGTACTTCGGTTGCATTGCCATCCTCAATAAGAAAGCCCTTGACTTCAGGTTTATCGGCGTTTTGAAGGGAAACAATCACATAAGCTACGTCCGGCGTAAGCGCAAGGCGAATATCCTCGGCTGACAGCCGGGCGGGCGTTGCCGGATGGCTGTGATATATAGCTAACATCTTGAGGCCTGCCGAACGGATGTCCTTGACTACCTGAAACTGCTCGGCAGGGTCCATCATACAGTGGATACTGCTTTTGTCAATGTTTGTCATTTTATAAAGCTTCCGGACTGTCCCATCAATACCGGCTAAGATTCCGCATGCCTCAATAGGCGCTTCGGCGCGAGCCTGGGCAACAGCCTCATCGAATATTTCGATTGGAATATCCAGTTTCAGCATTTGCAGTCCTTGATATCGCATATAACGCCTTGTTCTTCATCCCTTAGTTCGGTTATTTGAGGAGATTGGCCGCACAAGAGACAATTTGGATTACGCCTCAGGTGAACCTTTCTGAACGTCATTGTCAGTGCGTTATACGTAAGCAGTGTGTTGGTCAGCAACTCCCCCATTTGCAGCAGATATTTAATAGCCTCGGTTGCCTGGAGTGAGCCTATGACACCGGCTAACACTCCAAGTACACCCGCCTGCGAGCAAGAGGGTACGGCATCGGCGGGTGGCGGAGCACCGAAGATACACCGATAACAGGTTGTCTCGCCGGGCAGTACCGTAATCAGTTGGCCGTCAAATCTCAAGATGCCTGCATGAGAAAAGGGCACCTTTTCGAAATAACACGCGTCATTGACAAGGAACTTTGCCGCGAAGTTGTCCGTTCCGTCAATCACAAAATCGTATTCGCGGATAATATCCCTGACGTTGTCGGCCATAATCCGCAGGTTATGTGTTTGCACGGTGATGTCAGGATTTATCGCCCGCATCTTTGCCTCAGCCGAATGCACCTTTTCTTTTCCTACATCATCGGTATGGTGAATTATCTGTCTCTGCAGATTGGTCAGGTCCACGGTATCGGCGTCAACGACTCCAATTGTCCCCACACCCGCAGCGGCCAGATACAGCCCTGCAGGCGCACCAAGACCGCCGGCGCCGATAATCAGCACACTTGAGTCGAGCAGTTTTTGCTGCCCGGCGCCGCCGACATTTTCCAGAATAATATGTCGGCTGTACCGTTCTATTTGTTCCTCATTCAGCAACGCTTCCGCCCCCCATAAAGTAAAGAAATTCCACCTTGTCGCCTTCTTTTAGATTCGTGGCGTCAAAAGCTTCGCGCCGAACTATACTGCCGTTAAGTTCAACCGATACCATCTCAGGCATCTTGACGTCCTGTTCAATCAGAAGCTCGCTTACATTGATACCATCTTTACTGATTGCTTCTTCGCCATTTATAACAAGTTTCATCCTTTCCCCTCAAAAGCTTTTTCAATCGCCTGCTTGAAATCATTCCTTATATCCTCAAAATCTTCAATGCCAACCGACACTCTCACCATATCGTCGGTAACATCCATCTTTTTCTGCTGGTCGGCGGAAAACTCGTGAAAAATCGTCGAGGCCGGGTGCAGTACTAATGTCTTTGCATCACCGAGATTGGCCAAGTTCTTCGCTAATCTCACCGAGTCGATAAACTTGAAGGCCTTATCCTTATCACCAAGGCCGAAAGTCAATAATCCACCGCCGCGACCACCGAAAAGTTTCTCTGTCCGACCATAGAACTCACTGTCTGCAAGCCCCGGATAGTTCACCCACCGGACTTTATCATGCCCCTGTAAATACTCGGCAAGTCTCAGGGCGTTATCGCAGTGTTTGTCCATTCTGACGGCAAGTGTCTCAAGTCCCTGCATCATCAAAAAGGAATTCATCGGTGCAGGACAGCCACCGAGGTCACGATAAATCAGATTCCTCAGATGTGCGAGAAAGGCTAATTGGCCCGCCCGCTCGGCCAGGTGTTTTATATCCTTAAACGGCCCCTTTGACCAGTTGTAATTGCCGGTATCGATAATCGCTCCTCCGATCGCCGTACCGTGGCCGTTGATGAATTTCGACGTTGAATGAACTACAATATCAGCACCGAATTCTTTCGGCTTTATAAGAACCGGTGTGGTAACCGTGTTATCGACAATAAAAAGTATGTTCGCCTCGTTCGCAATCCGCGCTACAGCCGGTATATCCGGCACATCCATTCGCGGGTTACCGATTGTCTCGACGAATATCAGCTTCGTGTTCTTGTTAATCGCTCGTGCGAACTGGTCCGTCTCCCCTGCATCGACCAATCTGGTCTTGACGCCGAACCTCCCAAGCGTGTTTACAAACAGCGACAGCGTCCCGCCGAAAATCCCCGATGCCGTTACCAGCTCATCACCCGCTCGCAGAAGCCCCATTACCACCGAGGTAATAGCCGCCATCCCGCTTGATGTTGCGATGCAGCCGACACCGCCTTCCAGTTGTGCTAATCGTCTCTCTAAGGCATACGTTGTCGGGTTCGCAATCCGCGTGTAGATATACCCCGGCGCCCTGCCGGCAAAAATATCAGCCAGCTCCTTTGCGGTTTTGTAGGCGTATGAAACAGTCTGATATATCGGCGGTGTGCTCGCACCCGTTTCTTCGTCCCTTTCGAAGCCGCCATGCATGACCACGGTAGCCGTTCTCATTATACTGCCCCTAAATTATGCAGGTATATATACAATCCATTATATCTGGTAGTCAAGCAGCGGTTTAGTGTGAATGCCGCACTCACCGCCGCATTTACTTGTCCCAATCCATCTGCCGGCCCGCTCGTCGGCACCCTGGGCAATCTTTGTGCATGGCCAGCAACCTAACGACCGGTAGCCCTTGCCGTATAAGGGATTCACATGCACCCTGTTAAGGGCCAGATACTCCCATACCTCACGCTCGTACCATATCAGAATAGGATTGAGCTTGATTAAACCCTTGTCAAGTTCTTCAATCTCTTTGTAATTGGTGCGCGTACGCCCCTCCGTGCAGCGAAGACCGGTAATCCAGCACTTAACCCCCATCTTTTGCACAGCCTGTCGCGTCGGCTGGACTTTCAAAATCTCGCAGCACCGGTCCGGGTCCGTTTCATACAGCTTGTCCGGAATCGGCTCTTCATTACTGAAGATGCGCAACTCGGGATACCTCGCAACTTCTTCGGCCATGAACTTTTTGGTCTCGGGCGGCTTGAACCTTGTCGTTACGATAAAGCCGGCAATCTTCGGGCTGACCCGTTTGGCAAGGTGCCAGATAACGCTCGAATCTTTTCCCAGACTGTTGGCGACAACAAGTTGTTCACCAAACTCCCTATAAGCCTGCTCAATCAGCCCCAAAGAACGCTCAACCTTTTCTGCAAAATTCAGCTTTTCAACAAGCTCTGCAACATTTTCTGTAGCTTCTTGTACCAACATAACCCTAAATCTCCCTTAAAAAAATCTCTTATATTAGTTTTCCTATAGTATTACTGGAAATAACCGCAAAAAAATATAGTTTAAATTCACTCGGCATTTCTTCTGACTCCTAAATAGCGTAATCCAAGGGACATACGGCTCGCGCTGCCCGTTCGGATTCGACAAGCTCAGAAAATGTTGTCTTATCGCAAACATCCTCCACTGCGGCGTTAACATCTTGCCACAGACGAGCAAAAGCACCATCTCCCTTATAAGAACCGCCTTTGTAATCAGTGGACGCGAGAATCGGCCCCTGAATGCAGCGAATAACCTTACCGACGGTAATTTCCGCTGCATCCTGTGCTAACATATATCCGCCCTCGCTGCCCCGGCGAGATTCAACAAATCCCGCATGCCTGAGTTGATTCAGTATCAACTCGAGAAAACGAGGCGGTATGCCCTGAGCCACCGCGACTTGCTGTATCTTTACCGGCTGGCCGATATTACGAACAGCGAGTTCAAAGACCGCTCTTAAAGCATATTGGCATTTTTTAGAGAGCCACATAAAACAACTTTCATCTTGATTATATCAATCAACATAGTAGTATATCGATTGAAGCCATCCTTTGTCAATACTTTTTCAAAAAAAAAGGTTCAACTCCCAAAAAGTTGGTATCGTCCCAAAGTTTGGGGATGAAATACTATCGGGGAAAAAGCGTTTATCGCGTTAGGGCTAACAGCAGGTAAGAAAACGGCTCCGAGAGGCTCCCGG
>QNBT01000111.1 GCA_003644205.1 Planctomycetota bacterium
CGGATTGATGCGGTCAATTCGATACAGTTTGAGAGGGTGGGTACACACATTCAGGCTGGTGCCGTTGCGGTTATCAACGACAGCGGCTCGGCGGACACATTTGCGTCAGCAGCCGAGACGGTTAAAGAGTCAAGTCCGTTAGCAATGATACTCGTTTCGAATTCGCCGGACGCCCTTGCCGCCGCTGCGGGTAAGGTTGCAGATGTAAGGCCTCTGCTGGCATCTGCCACGAGCGAGGCGGCTGATGCGGTGGCGAAAACGGGCAAGGAAAACAATTGCCCGGTCGTTGCGCAGGCTGAGTCGGTCGAGGCGTTGGCCGAGCTTACCGAGAAGATCAAGGCCGCCGGTGTTGAGGAGATTGTCCTGTCGCTGAAGGCCCAAAATACGAAGGACGAGTTGTACGGCCTTAGCGAGATGAGGGCGGTTGCGCTGAAAAAGACATTTCGTCCGTTAGGGTATCCGACAATATCATTTGTGGGCGAAGGTAGCGCCGATGAGCAGTCGGCAAAAGCAATATCGCTGATATGCAAGTACAGCAGCATAGTGGTCGTTGAGACGGTCGAGCGGTATGCAATTTTGCCGATTCTTACGACTGTTATGAATATCTACACCGACCCTCAAAAGCCGGTACAGGTTGAAGCGAAGGTATATGAGGTCGGTGAGCCATCTGCCGAATCACCACTGCTTATGACGACGAATTTTTCCCTGACTTATTACACGGTCGAGTCGGATGCCGAGGCCAGCCGGGTGCCGTGCTATATTTTAGTGGTTGATACGGAAGGCACGAGTGTTCTGACGGCTTATTCCGGCGACAAGCTTAATGAGAAAGTCGTCGCCGAGGCTATGAAGAAAAGTGAAGTTGAAGGATTGGTTAAACACCGCAAGTTGATAATCCCGGGTTATGTGGCGGTGATGAGTGGCAAGCTCGAAGAAGAGACCGGCTGGGAGATAGCGGTAGGGCCGCGGGAATCGAGTATGCTGCCGAAGTACCTGCAGGAAGTAGCATAGTCCTACAAAGCTACTTAGACTTGTTCGATAGCGATAACCTTTTGGTATATAAAATATTACGTCAATTACGTTAAATCCTAAATTCTAATATCGAAGCACGAAACAAATTCGAATTACCGAAATTTCAAATGACAAAAACATTAAGTCTGCGCCGTTAGCAGGTATCCGATTTTTTGTTTTGAAAATTTGGATTTTTAGGATTTGATATTGTTTCGGATTTCGTGCTTCGGATTTTAAGACCAAAGCCGTTCTTTTCTTGTTAAATGACGTTGCGAGGTTAGTATATTGGCCAAACGCGAGCAAAAAACGTGTTCTATTCGATTTGAACCGAGCGGTTTGAAGGTCAAGGTTCCACAGGGTACGGTATTGCTTGAGGCGGCGCGGAAGGTGGGCGTCTATCTTACGAGTATCTGCGGTGGCGACGGATATTGCGGCAAATGCAAGGTAGTTGTCAACGAAGGGCAGTTTCGCAGCAACCCCACGACATTGCTAACGGGCGAGGAGTCGCGTGAAAATGTCGTGTTAGCGTGCCAGACGAAGGTCTTAAGCGACATGATTGTGACCATTCCGAAATCGCACGCTTTGACGACTGACCAAATACTGATAAGCGATGACGCCTCTCGATTCAGCGTTTTGGCGGGCGAGGCCTCGGAAAAGGCGTTCTGTTTTAAGCCGCTGGTCCAGAAGACATATATTCAGCTTTCGCCACCTACGGTCCAGGACCACACGGCCGACCACGAACGGCTGAACGTTGCGATACGCAACAGTATAGACATAAGTATCCCCGTTTTGCAAATGGGTTTTCGCGTTCTTCAGGAACTGCCGCGACTTCTAAGTGAATCCGACTACAAGGTAACAGCGACGGTTGGTTTCAGAGGTGGAGCGATGGAGATAGTTCAGATTGAGCCGGGTGACCGTTCGGGCGTAAACTATGCCGTGGCCGCGGACCTCGGGACTACGACCATTGTGGCCCAACTGTTAGACCTTACCAACGGCACAACTGTAGATACTGAGGCGACCTATAACAGTCAGATAAACTTCGGTGAAGATTATATCCGCCGGATAATTTATGCCGAGCAGAATAACGCTTTCGGCCAGATGCAGACCAGCATTGTTAATGATGTCAACGGTTTGATTGTAACTTTAGCCGAGAGGAACCAGGTCAGTCTGGGCGACATCACTGCGGTCGTCTGTGCGGGTAATACGGCGATGATACATTTTCTGCTGAACCTGGACACGACTCGTATTCGCCGGGAGCCTTACGTGGCGTCTGCGAGCTTTATTCCACCGATTCGGGCCGCCGAAGCGGGGATTCAGATCAACAAGCGCGGACTTTTGTACTGCATTCCAAGTGTAGCAGCATACGTGGGGGGCGATATAGTCGGGGGAGTCTTAGCGACCGGGTTAAATGCTCTATCTGAGGTGGCGCTTTTTGTTGATATAGGGACCAACGGTGAAGTGGTGTTAGGCAATAAGGACTGGATGATGTGTGCTTCGAGTTCGGCGGGGCCGGCGTTCGAGGGCAGCGGTGTCAAGCATGGTATGCGAGCAAGCAGGGGTGCGATTGAGAAGCTGCGTATAGGGCCGAACGGCTCTATCAATTACAAAACGGTTGGCGATACTCGTCCGGCAGGTATCTGCGGTTCGGGTCTCCTCGATACGATTTCGGAGTTGTTTGTGAACGGTATAATTGACCGGACGGGGCGTTTCGGGCAAAAGGCTGACGAAAGACTTTCGGAAGGAGACGAAGGCCGGCAGTTTACGCTTGTGGAGACCGACTGCGAAGATAAAGGGATAGTGATAACTCAGGCGGATATCAGCAATTTGATTCGCTCCAAGGCGGGAGTGTTTGCGGCCATCAAGGTCCTCATGGACACAACTCAAACGAAGCGCGAAGAACTTGGTGCGATTTATTTAGCGGGAGGATTCGGCAACTACCTGAACGTCAGGCGGGCGGTTGCAATCGGTTTGCTGCCGGATATTGACTTAGAGAAAATCCACTTTGTGGGCAATACTTCCATCGCCGGGGCGAAGATGGTTCTTTTGAGTCAGCAGGCACAGAAAGAAGCCGAAAGAATTGCCGGTGCCATGACCTATACAGACCTGATGACTCATCCGGATTATATGGATGAGTTTATCAAGGCAAACTTTCTGCCGCATACGGACCTGTCGCTGTTTCCTTCACAAAGGCTGTATCTCAAGGCACACGATGATGTTTATTGATTTTTTGATAATAAATGGAACAAGTAACCCCGGCCCCTGTGGCCGGGGCTAAACAGGAATATGGCGAAGACTATTGCAATAAGTGGCAAAGGTGGCACGGGCAAGACGACACTTGCCGCCTTGATGGTACGGTTGCTGTTGGGCAAGAGTTCGCAGGCGGTTCTGGCGGTTGACGCCGATGCGAACGCGTGTCTGGGTGCGATGTTAGGTGTCCAGCCGGAAGGGACGATAGCCGACCTGCGTGAGGACGTGCTCAAACAGAAAGTCGGTGGTGGAGGCATAAGCAAGGTTGAGGCTTTTGGAATGGGTTTCGAGCAACTTCTCTGTGAAGCGAAGGGATTCGACCTTCTCGCCATGGGCCGACCTGAAGGGCCGGGCTGCTATTGTGCGGCTAATAATCTTTTGCGGACGTTCCTGGACAGGATGAGCAACTCGTATGGTTATGTCGTAACAGATAATGAAGCGGGCATGGAGCATCTGTCGCGTCGGACGACAAATAACGTTGATTTGCTTGCTATTGTAGCCGAGCCTACAAAGATAGGGATCGACACAACTCGCAGAATAGCGGATTTAACCAAATCACTGCCCATAAGAATTGAAGAAATCGGAGTCATCTGGAACAGGACCGACTCTGTGCCCAATGTCAATCTGGATGGCGTGAGCGTTTTGGGATGTGTGCCTTATGATGAGTCCGTTTTTGATATTGCCGTTACAGGCGGGACGGTTTTTGACCTCGAAAAAGACAGTGTGGCACTTACGGCGGTGCAGGAAATCCTGCAACGGAAATTCGGTATATGATAAGAAACTATAAATACGTGATGCGTCATGCAATGCAATACGAAATACGAAGCACAAATATAGTTTTGGAGGTATTTTAATGCCAGTACCTAAAATTGCGGAAAGCTTCAAAGGTTCGGTCAGCCGGGTAACGTTAGGTGCAACGAGCCAATCCGGCGGCACGCGAACATCAACGGTAGTCGTGGGCGGAGCGGGCAATGTAGTCTATGGCGGCAGCAGCGACCAGGTTGGCGAAAGGCCCGTCATCGCCATGGATGTGTTAGATAGTCCGCCGGACGACTGGTCCGAGCACTTGGCTAAAGAATATGCGGATGTGCTTGATAGTCCGGGGGCGTGGGCAAAGAAATGCGTGGACCAGTTCGGGGCCGAGCTGATTTGCATCAAGTTTGACGGCCTCCATCCCGACAAAGGAGATAAAGGGGCCGACCACGCAGTTAAGGTAACCAAAGAAGTACTTGAGGCGGTGGGTGTGCCGCTTGTTCTGTGGGGCTGTGGTAACGACGAAAAGGATAATCAGATAATGCCGAAGGTGTCGGAAGCCGCCAAGGGAGAGAATTGTCTGATTGGCACGGTTACCGAGGACAACTATAAGTCTTTGACCGCCATTGCATTGGCGGATGGTCACAACCTCATTACCGAGGCACCACTGGACATTAATATCGGAAAGCAGGTCAATATCTTAGCGGCCGATATGGGTTTCCCGCTTGAAAGGATTGTAACTTTTCAGGCCACCGGTGCCTTGGGCTACGGCATTGAATACAGTTATTCGATACAGGAGCGTCAGCGATTGGCGGCCCTTAGCGGAGACAAGATGATGGCGATGCCGTCCATCTGCGACGTCGGCAATGAGGCTTGGCGTACGAAAGAGGCCAAAACGCCGGACGCACCTCAGTGGGGAGATGCCGATAAGCGAGGTCCTATGTGGGAGGCGGCTACGGCGATTTGTCTGCTTCAGGCGGGAACTGACATATTGCGGATGCGCCACCCGAAGGCGGTTTCAACGGTGAAGAATTTTATTAGCGAATTGTGGGAAGACTAATTAGTCGAAAACCCCGCGTAAAACGCCCCTCGGTAAACTCAGGACTGGCGGGGCTAAATAACTAAAACACAGGAGAGACCATATATGATAGCTATTGGTGAGCGAATTAACGGGATGTTCACAGATGTCAAGAAGGCTATAGCCGACAAGGACAAGAAGGTTATTCAGGACCTTGCGAAGAGACAGACTGAGGCAGGCGCCACTTACCTCGATATAAACGTCGGGACTGCGGCCGCCGACCAGGCCGCTACGATAAGCTGGCTGGTCGAGACCATCCAGGAGACGTGCCGGACTCCGTTGTGTCTTGACTCTCAGAAGCCGGATGTTATCGCAGCAGGATTAAAAGCTGCAGATACGAGTAATGGAATCCTTCTGAACTCAAGCCCTCTTAACAAAAAAAGCGATGAAGATGTCCTTGATAAATATATTGAGATGGCCGAGCAGGCCGGACCGGAGGGAAAGCTCATAACACTTACAATGGATAAGAACGGTGTTCCGCAGGATGTTGATACCCGCGTTGCCATTGCTGCCGAGATCGTGCAAAAGGCCATGGAAAAAGGCTTTGCCACCGATCGCTTGTTCATTGACCCGATCATTTTACCGGTCAATGTGCCGAACGCCCAAATCCAGCCTACCAACATCCTTGACGCAATCGGTCAGATAAAATACTTAGCCGAGCCCGCCCCACATATTACCATGGGTCTGTCGAACCTATCTCAGGGAACAACCCAAAGGAGCCTGATAAATCGCGTTTTTCTGGCGATGGCCCTTTCCCACGGAGCCGACTCAGCCATAGTTGATGTGTTAGATGAAAAACTGATGGATGTGTTAGCGACCACGGAGATACTGCTGAATAAGCAACTATATTCCGACAGCTACCTGAAGGCATATAAAGGGAGATAGCGATTAATCTTAACCTGCTTCGCAAAAGTAACAAACACAGTTTTAGAGAAGGTTCAAGGAGATATTTATGAAATTAGACGCCACCAAGATGGAAGACTGGCAGATTGCAGAAGCTGCCGAGGAAAATCTGAAACCGATAAAACAGTTGTCCGATGAATTGGGACTGACCGATGATGAACTTCTTCCAATGGGCCGACAATTGGCCAAGGTCGATTACATCAAGGTCCTCGACAGACTGAAGGGCCGGCCCCAGGGCAAATACATCGACGTTACCGCTATTACGCCGACGCCGTTGGGAGAAGGCAAAACTACTACTGCCATTGGCCTGATACAGGGGTTGGGGAAACTCAACAAAAATGTGGTTGGGGCGATACGTCAGCCGAGCGGCGGGCCGACCTTCAACATTAAAGGCTCGGCGGCAGGCGGCGGATTGGCCCAGTGCATACCGCTTACGCCGTTTTCAATTCGTCTGACCGGCGATATCGACTGCATAACCAACGCTCATAATCTCGCTATGGTAGCACTTACGTCACGTATGCAGCATGAAAAGAATTATGACGATGCCCGTCTTGCCAAGAGCAATATCCACAAGAGGCTCAATATTGACCCTGAAAACGTTCAGATGAAGTGGGCTATCGATTTTTGTGCGCAGGCACTTCGTAATATCACCATCGGTAAAGGTGGCAAGATGGACGGCTTTGAAATGGAATCTGGCTTTCAG
>QNBT01000112.1 GCA_003644205.1 Planctomycetota bacterium
CTGTTTAATCCGAAAGATATTATTATCGTAATCAATTTTGCATATTACACACCTGATGAAGTCAAGAAACTTAAGCCGAGGGTTGTCATCTGCGGTGAGGATAATAAGATAAAAGAGATTTTGTAGGAAGGAACGATGTTTCCCAAACTTATCGAGCTGCCTTTCATCAACTTCACGCTCTGGACATACGGCCCGATGCTGGTTGCGGGCTTTTTGGCAGCGGTGTATTTGCTGCGAAGGCTGGCCCACAGAGTGGGCCAGAATCCGGATTATGTTACAAACGTTGCATTGTACACGTTGATATCCGGCGTGATAGGCGCCAGGATTTTCTACGTGGTGCATCATTTCTCACAGTTTCGAGGCGACCCGTGGTGGTCGGTATTCGCCGTGTGGCAGGGTGGTCTGGAGTTCATAGGCGGCTTGATTTTGGCAGTGATAGTGATTGTGGTGTACCTTCTTCGCCACAGGCTTTCTGTCAGGCTCTATCTGGATATGTTAGCTATAGGCCTGATGTTAGGTCTTAGTTTCGGCCGAATTGGATGTTTCTTGAGGGGGTGCTGTTTCGGTAAGCCTACGGATGTGCCGTGGGCTGTGCGGTTTCCTTATAATTCTCCGGCGTACGACAGCCAGGTCCGGCCCAACATGCTGAGGAACCGCCCGCAGCCGCAGTTGGACCTGCCCGCCGAGTATTTTGGCTACACGGGTGAGAACGGACAAACGTGGTTATGCGTCGATGAGGCGCATAAGTTCAGCGCCAACTTGAAGCCCGCTGAGCTCTTGACCGACGGCCAGAGATACGAGGTTACAAAGGGCCGGTATCGCTGTCTGCCCGTTCATCCGGCCCAATTGTATTCATCGCTCAACGCAGTGCTCTTATGCGGGCTGCTTTTCTTTTATTGGCGAAGGTTCGGTCTTACCTGGCCCGGTTGTACATTCAGCTTGATGTTTGTCCTGTACGGATTTACCCGTTTCTGGCTGGAGTTTGTGCGCGATGACAATCCGTTTGAGTCGGGCTGGTGGACGATTTCCGACAAGCTGACGGTCTCTCAGAATGTGGGGATATATCTGTTTGTCCTTGGTCTCGTTTTAATAATCATTTTTGCAAAGACAAGACCTTTTGGTGCCGGCACCGGCCGAAGAATATCAAAGCCTAAAAAAACAAAAAACAGAACCCTCACGACGAGCCCAAATCAACAGCGGCTCGCTGCACACCCCTGCAAAAGGTCTAATTAAAAAAACAAGTGCATCGGTCATGCTCCGTCCTTGATGTTGTCCTGTGGGGTAAAACCTGCTATTATGGGCTGTATGGAAGAAGAAACGGTAAATTTATTCATTTACGGCTCGCTGAGGGACCCGTTGATATTCAAATCAATCTGCGGCCACAGCTTTACACTGCGTCCGTCGCACAGCGACCCGAATGTCTTGTTGGCCGAACTTGCACTGCTGCAGGGCTATCGCCGCGTCAGCCCGGACAATGTCTATTTCTACGCAGTCGCCGACGATACGTCCAGGATAGAGGGCTTTGTCGTTTACAACGTACCCGTCTCTGCGATGGCCGAGATAGACCGATACGAAGGCAAACACTACGACCGTGAGACCGTCCACGTCCACGCAGCCGGCGGCCCGGTTGAGGCACAGGCGTATCTGGCCAGCCATAAATCAATGAAGAAACGTTTCGGCGACAGGTTCCACGTGAACCTGATACACGAGTTATGGCTGCGTAAAAGGATTGAGAAATTCTTCCAGACACACACCCGACCGGGCGAGGTTTCTATTGACGCGGACATCGAACGTCGGGCCAGAAGAGAGCTTTTGGCCACAACCGAGCGGGACCTGGTAATGAGCCACCTCGGCCATGATGCGGTCAGCGATTTTTACCTTGAACACGAACTCGACAGGCCCTGTCCATCCATCAAGTATCTGAGAAATGAGGCGGAGGCGCAACCATTTATGGAGAGCTACATCGCATTGGTTATAAAACAGGTTCTTTTGAATCAATTCGAGCATAATATCCAGTTGCGATACCGCTTCGAGCTTGAGCATCTGGTTGCCTCCAAGCGGTTCTTCAACCGTTCAATCAGCCTTCTCATCGCTTTGCGGATGATAAACGCGAACGCACGTTCAGTAGATATGATACTGCAGCGTTGTCTTGAAAGTATGCCTTGGGATGGTCAATACGACCTCCTGGATTATGTCAAATACGCAATAAGCGCCGCCGATAACATCTTAGACTGGCGTGTGGCACAAAGCGAACTCGACCGTGTTCGAGCAAATCGTCAGCCGGGGTTGATGCCATTAGGGGCCGAACTTGAGCTTAGCAATCTTGGATTCAAGGCCACTGCCGACAGCGCTGAAAATGTGGACCATGTTTTTGACGGATTCAGATACTTTCAGGATTTCCAATTAGACGTTCTGGGCTGGAAATTGGGCGGCTATATCGACGACCATAAGGGTTCGGTCGAATTTCGGCGACGCGGCTTTTTGGAACTTGCCCCCGGCAGGCTCAACGTAGCGGGCGAATTGTCGAAACCGGTCACTGCCGACCCGTGGCTGCTGGACCAGTTGATTCGTGAAATCACGATTTTTTATCCGGTAAAGCCTCACAGTCTGCACCTCTCCTTCCAGATGAGAAAGAAACAAATAGGCGACCACAAGATTCTGCCGTTAAGCTTTATCAAGTGCCTGCTTGTGCTCGGCGGCGGCACACAAGAAGAGCCGACCGGCAGGTTGCTGATCTCGAGAATGGCCCACGAAGAGATTAGGCAGAACACCTACGGAGAGGAATTAGTCTTTGCTCGTGTGAGCAAGCGAAAATCACATCTTGTTGGCGACGAGGTTGGTGAGATACCGCCGGCCCATGCCACGACATACATCCAGCAATACAAGTTCATCCGCCTTGAGGAGCGTGCGAATTACGAACCGCTGATTATGGCATTAAAGGGGCTGCAGTTGGCTTACAACCCCGGCGATTACATCACCGCCGCTCAGTTTGCTTCAAGCAGGCGACTTCGTCATCAATACGAACAGTTGAAGGAATGGTCGGCGAATCCGGCTGAAATCAGCAGACGAACGATGGGCAGGTTCCTGCAGGCCATTCGAAAAGGCCTGATGGACGAAGGATATCATCAGCCTATACATAAGCTGCATTATATCGACTGGGCATTGGAGGCAATCGACCTTCAGCTTCGCTTATTCAACAAACAAATCCGAAAGCCTCCCTTCCGTTATCTCTGGCCCTTATTCTCAGATCGTCCAAGCACCTGACCTTCCAGAAATTTATGGGATGATTCACCGATTTTCATTTAGGTGGTGATGCGGTACTTTTTCAAAGACTAATTCGTAGCGAAGGGTATTTGAGTATTTGACCATTTGCCCGGCAACAGCTTGACAGAGATTGGCATCGGAGTTACTCTTAACAGTTAGCTATCTCAAAACCGTTACCCTGAGCCCTTTGCTTTGCTCAAAGACAGGCTACGCGAAGAATATGATTAGTTACTGTCATTCTTCGCTTCATTGCATTACGCTCAGAATGACATTTTGTTTTTGAGAGAATTTCTAAGTGTGATTGCAAATTAGACTTGGTCCTATGGATGATAACAATACAGCGCTGGCGGTGGAAAATCTTGCGACGTATTTTTTTCTGGAAGAAGGCGTTGCCAAGGCAGTCGATGGCATTAGTTTTAAGGTAAAGAAAGGCCGAACGTTTGCGCGTGTCGGCGAAAGCGGCTGCGGCAAGAGTGTTACGGCGCTTTCGATTATGCGGCTGATACCGGACCCGCCGGGAAGGATTGTTGCCGGTAAGATTGTCTTCGACGGGACGGACCTTCTTGTGCTTGATGAAAAGCAGATGCGCCATGTGCGGGGTAACAAAATTGCCATGATTTTTCAGGAGCCGATGACCAGCCTGAATCCTGTCTATACGGTGGGTAGTCAGATTGTAGAGGCCGTCAAGCTGCACCAGGGCAAAAGCGACAGCAAGGCCTGGTCCGATGCGGTCAGAATGCTGGAGAGGGTAGGCATTGCCGACCCCGCCCGCAGGGCTCGCGAATACCCGCATCAGATGTCGGGCGGGATGCGACAACGTGTCATGATAGCAATGGCGGTCAGTTGCAAGCCCGATGTCTTGATTGCCGATGAGCCGACGACCGCGCTGGACGTAACTATTCAGGCACAGATACTGGATTTGTTGGACGAGTTACAGGCCCAAAACAATATGAGCATTCTGCTTATAACCCACGACCTGGGTGTCGTTGCAGAGCGAGGTGACGATATTGCAGTAATGTATGCGTCGAAGATTGTGGAAAAGGCTGAATCGGGGCCGTTCTTTGCCGAACCCGTACATCCGTATTCGCAAGGCCTATTAAAATCCCTGCCGCAGTTGAATTTATCGCCGAAGCGATTGTCAACGATTGCAGGGACGGTACCCGAGCCGCTTCATTTTCCAACAGGTTGTAAGTTTCATCCACGATGTTCGACAGGCCGTAACGATAAAAGGTGCCAAACGACAGAGCCACAGTTGCGAAACGTTGGACATGGGCGCCAGGTTGCGTGCTGGCATGCGCCCGGTTATGAAACCAACGAAGAACGCGCCGAGTATGAATCAAAATATGGAAAACGCCAATAACTATCTTCTGAGAGTTGATGACCTGAAGACCTACTTTGCAATCAAGAAGGGTCTTTTGCGTCGAACCGTAGGCTTTGTCAAGGCGGTCGATGGTGTTAGCTTTCGGATTTGCCCCGGGCAGACTTTGGGACTGGTTGGGGAGAGCGGCTGCGGCAAGACGACAGTTGCCAGAACAATCGTTCGATTGGTGCCTGCAACGTCAGGCCGGATAGTTTTTGAGGATACCGATGTTTTATCCGCCGATAAATCCCAATTGCGCAAAGTTCGAAGAAATATTTCGCTAATCTTTCAGGACCCGGCCGGGTCGCTGAATCCGAGGATGACCGTTGGCAATATCGTTGGCGACCCCTTGAGGGTTCTGGAGAAAATAACGGGCAGCGAACTCGCTGACCGTGTTGCGATTTTACTTACAAAAGTCGGGCTTGCCGCCGACCACATAAACCGTTATCCGCACGAGTTTTCCGGGGGCCAGCGGCAGCGAATTGGCATAGCCCGGGCTTTGGCGCTGGAGCCGAAACTGGTTATATGCGATGAGCCGGTAAGTGCTCTTGATGTGTCGATCCAATCGCAGATTTTGAATCTGCTCAAGGATTTGCAGGAAGAATTCGGCCTGACGTATCTGTTCATCGCGCACGATCTGGCTGTTGTGAAGTTTTCCTGTGACGTCGTAGCTGTGATGTACATGGGCAAAATTGTAGAGCAAGCCGATGATAAAGAGTTGTACGGCAATCCTCTGCACCCTTATACGCGGGCGCTGATGTCGGCGATACCGCACGTTGACCCCTCACTTCGCGGCAAGAGAACCGCCCTGGGTGGTGAAGTTCCAAGTGCCTTTGAGCCACCAAAAGGCTGCCCGTTTCACACCAGATGTCCTTTAGCCGAAGCTAAGTGCTCAGAGCAAATGCCACCTTTCGAGAAAAAAAGCGACCACCAGGACCACTTTGTTGCCTGCTGGAAGGCCAACGGTAAATAGGAATTCATTTCGCAAGCATTTATTATAAACGGTCGAGTTGTAACTTCATCGGCCTTGTCGATTCTGCTTTGCTCCAGGGGACAATTATTACACGATAGTACGATTTACAATTGATGACGAATGACTTATGATAAGAGTGCTGAGGGAACGTAACTATTGTCGAATGTAGCGGTGTGTGGTCTTATGATAAGTGCAAAGGTATATTGTGGGTTAGAGGTTTGTGATTGCGGATTGATGGGCTATCAGGAGGCGCTGGCTCTGCAGCGAGAGCTTGTAGAACAAAGAGTCAAAGACAAAATTCCAAATACTGTTGTGATTGCAGAACACCCGCCTGTGATTACGTTAGGCTCCCGCAATGATTTGAATCGGCTTTGCATAACCGAAGCACAGGCCGAAGAAAAAGGTATCGAAATCGCAAAGGTTCGCCGCGGCGGCGGCGGCACGGCACATAATCCCGGACAAGTGGTACTGTACCCGATTATCAAACTAAGTACGCTCCGATTAGGTGTAAGCGACTATATTAGAGCCCTCGAAACAATCGGGATTGAACTTTTAGACCAGCTTGGAGTAGCTGCCGACAGACGAAAAGGATTTCCGGGATTATGGACAGCCGGCGCCAAAATTGGTTCGATAGGTGTGCGAATCCAGCGAGGGGTAACCTTTCACGGAATGGCAATCAACATCAACAATGACCTGAGCATCTTTGAGAGCATCGTTCCCTGCGGTCTGCACGGGGTAGAGATAACAAACGTTGCCAAGGAGACAGGCCAAGAGCATTCGTTAGCCCGGGTAAAACAGAGGTTGGAGGATTTGTGTTTGGAGCACTTAGCCGGCCCAAACAGCAATTCGCTTGACAAACGGCCAATAAGTACCTCAACGACAAGATTGCCGCACTGGTTAAAAAGACCGCTCGGAACCGGTGACACTTACGACCATACCCGTAACGTGCTTAACACGTTAGGTTTAGAGACAATCTGCACCAACGCCAACTGCCCCAATATAGGCACGTGCTGGTCAAAAGGGACAGCCACTGTTTTAATCTTAGGCAATGTCTGTACGCGTAATTGCAGGTTTTGCTCTGTTGCTTCCGGCAAA